>CAJXUT010000373.1 GCA_913061365.1 uncultured Colwellia sp. | reverse complement strand
GCTTAATTCATAAATTCCCATTAATGTTCGATAAAGATAGCATCGTTATTGAATTAGTAGGACATGAAAAGCCGACCAAAAAATTACTAAAAATCATTAAGTTTTACTATGACCATGGTTATAAAATAGCGCTAACTGAATATGATTTAGCACCTCATTGGGATGCACTTTTTCCATACATAGATATAGTAAAAGTTGATATTGAAAAAATAAACACAAAACGCTTGTTACCTACTGTCATACGCATGAAGCCCTTTAACGTTGAAATTGCAGCTGAAAAAGTAGAGACAAAATATCAGAGACAAACGCTAGCAGAAGTTGGATTTAATTATTTCCAAGGTTACTTTTATCATGAACCTGAAATAATTGAAGGCAAAGCACTCGCACCAATAAAAACACAAATGCTACAGCTATTAAGTGAAACGTTTAACTACCCACTTAATTACGAAATAGTCGCAAAGATTATAAGTCATGATGTAAATTTAACGATTGGTTTACTGAAAATGGTGAACAACGTAGCAACAGGTACTCGCGTAGAAATTACCTCATTGAAACAGGCTGCAGCATATTTAGGTGAAGATAAACTAAGACAGTTTGTTTCAATTTTAGCCTTATCAAATTTAACAACAGAAACAACAGACGAAGTTTGCAAGCAAGCCCTTATCACAGGAAAAATGATGTCCTCGTTAAGTGGTAAAGGTGCATTCAAACCAGTAAGTGACTTTGCTTTTATAACAGGGTTGCTTAGTGCTATTGAAGTTATGTTATCAATGCCTATGTCTGAAATAGTTAAAACTATGCCATTGGCAAGACCTATTGAAAGTGCACTAGTTAAACATGCAGGATTACTCGGCCAATTACTCGATCTAACCACTAGTTATATATTGGGTCATGATGATTTGCAAACTAATGGTAATTTAAATGACAGCTTAGAAAAATATTCATTAGATCAAAAAATTGTACAAGAAGAGTTTTTGAAAGCTAGTGAGTGGTGTCAAAATTTAAATATTGATAATTTATAACTAGTTAGCTGAGTAAAGTATAAATTATAGCGCTCAACGCTTCATAAATTAAACAAACCGCACTATACTGTATATAATTACAGTTCAATGCGGTTTTTATATGAAAGTTATTCCAATATATGCTGAAGCAGGTATTTCAGGTTTTGAATCTCCAGCTGCAGAATATAAAGAATTAGGCTTATCGCTTGATCAATTAATTATCAAACATCCTAATGCTACTTTTATTGGTCAGGCTGCTGGTCAATCGATGAAAGGGGTAGGGATATTTGATGGCGATATTCTTATTGTAGACAGATCGTTAACCGCGAAAAATGGTGATGTTATTGTCGCTAATTATAATGGTTGTTTTGTTTGTAAATTAATTGATAAAAGACAAGCAAGATTGTTATCAGCCTCTGCTGATTTTGCTCCGATATCAATTACACCGGAAGATGAATTTTCATTAGAAGGTGTTGTCACTCGCTCTATCCGTTTACATCATCATTCTCCAGAGCTAGCAGCATGTTTGCTTTAGTTGATGCTGTTTCATTTTATGCAAGTGCTGAAAAAGTGTTTGATCCAAGCATACGTAATAAGCCTGTTGTTGTTCTCACCAATAATGATGGTTGTATTTGCGCAGTATGTCCAATTGCACGACGCCTCGGTATTCCAAAATTTATACCATATTTTCAAGTAAAATCACTACTTGCAAAGCACGGCGTAATTGTTCGCTCTTCAAACTATGAGTTATATGCAGATTTAAGTGAACGAATGATGAATATTATTGGCCGGTTTTGTGATAACCAGTATATATACTCGATAGATGAGTCATTCTTACATTTTGATCATTACAATAATATTGTGAAAAATTGGTATGAATACGGACATAAAATAAGACGAGAAATTTGGAAAGAAACGAGGCTTCCTGTTGGCGTAGGCTTTGGAAAAACATCAACACTGTCAAAAGCCTGTCTCTTATACACATCTGACGCTGCCGACGAAGAGGATAG
>CAJXUT010000372.1 GCA_913061365.1 uncultured Colwellia sp. | reverse complement strand
GGGTTTAAGGTAATAAAACCTTAATATCTATAAGGTTTAAGCTAGTTCAGCTAAACACATTTCATCGTTAAGTTGGTTAACCCATTTACTTACACGATCGTCAGTTAGTTCTGGCTGTCTATCTTCATCAATACATAAACCAATAAAAGTATTTTCATCGATTAAAGCTTTAGATGCTTCAAACTCATAACCTTCAGTAGGCCAATTACCTACCACAATACCGCCTTTACTTTCTACGATATCACGTAATGGTTCCATAGCATCACAAAAGTATTCTGCGTAATCTTCTTGATCACCTAGTCCAAATATAGCGACTAATTTATCAGTAAAATCGATTTCTTCAAGTTCAGGTAAAAAGTCATCCCAGTCACATTGATTTTCGCCGTAATACCAAGTTGGTATTCCCAAAATTAGCATATCAAATTCTGCAATTTCTTCTTTTGTACTCTTTGCGATGTCTTTAACATCGATCATTTTCTTACCCAGTTTTTTCTGGATCATTTTGCTAACTGCTTCAGTATTGCCGGTATCACTACCGAAGAATAAACCTACGATTGCCATGGTTACTTACCTTTTAAACTTCAATTAAATTTGTTTTATTTGCTAAAGATTCTATCAATAGCGATTCAATTAATTCACTTCGGCTAATATTTTTAGCTTTAGCCAGTTTTTCTAACTGTTCAAATAAACTATGGTGTATTTTAAATTCTACCCGTTTTAAGCCTTTCGTCTTATCTCGTTTAACCTGATTACGTTTATTTAACTTTATTTGTACCTTACGTGGATGCGGACTTGTTTTAGGTCTTCCAGGTCGCTTGTCATCACTAAATAGATCAATGGTTGTTAAATCAGTTAACTCTTTCGCCATTACCCAACACCCTTACTTTCCCAGATAAATTGAATGACGCCCTTGGCAATAAAGCCAAAACAGCCTAGGAAAAGTACGAAATAAACAACCAGTTTTCCCATTTTAGGTACATTATTTTTATTCATTACATCGTGAATGGATAAGCCAATAAAACCAAAAATGAAAATAAAAAATAAGTTAAGGCCTATTGCCTCAATTAGCTCTAAATGTTCAGCTAGCATATGTGTTATTTCACTATGAAAAATACATCAAGTGATGTATGCCAAAAAAATTGGCGATACTATAGCATGTAATGATATTAAACACATTTACTTTCATTATACTTACGGTCAAAACTTTAACTCATTAATCAAGCTAAGTTGTTGATCTTCATCAAAGAGTGATTTTATTCAAAATAATGTATTTAGTCTTCTAAAAAACCTTCAACTATTTTATTAAAGGCAACCGTTTTCTCAGCATGTAGCCAATGGCCAGCCCCTTGTATTATTTTGGCTTTAGCTTTAGGAAACAGTTGCGTTATAAGCTCTTGATGCTCGGGTAATATATAGTTTGAGTTTGCCCCCTTAATAAATAAGGTATCACCCTCAAACGTTCTATTTTTTTGACTACAAATACTTTGCATTATTTGAGGATAGCCTTGTGCGATGTAGGCTAGGCTACATTTGAATTGAAATTCACCTTGCTCATTCTGAACTATATTTCTTAACAAAAAGGGTCTTACGCTAGCATCGCTTACATACTCAGCAAGCTGAATATCAGCATCTTTACGTTTATGTACTTCTGTTAAGTTGATTGACTGTAAACCTTCAATAATTGTTAAATGGTGTGCCGGATATTCAACAGGAGCAATATCGGCAATGAGTAATTTATTTACACGCTCTGGAAATGATAGTGCAATTTTCATTGCTATTTTTCCACCCATTGAGTGGCCTAATATATGGCAACATTCGATAGATAAAGCATCTAGTAACTTAATGACATCTTGTGCTAGTACTTGGTAGTCCATGTTTTGTTGATGAAATGAACTACCATGATTTCTCACGTCTACACTTGTAACGCAATAATGCTTGCTAAGCGTTTTGGCAACCATATTTAAATTTTCTAAACTACCAAAAAGTCCGTGAATAAGCACAATATGCTGTCCTTCACCTAATTGTCGATAATTTAGTAGCTCAGAGCATTGATTTGGTGTTTGCATTATATTTGTCCTGTCTCTTATACACATCTGACGCTGCCGACGAAGAGGATAGTGTAGATCTC
>CAJXUT010000371.1 GCA_913061365.1 uncultured Colwellia sp. | reverse complement strand
GGCAAGGGTTTGTAGCCCTTCTAGAGTTCAAATCTCTATCTCACCGCCACATTAAAAATGAAGAAAGCCGTTGATATTCAACGGCTTTTTTTATGTCTAAAGGTTTTCAAATCAGTCCAACAGGATTGACTGAGACAATGTACCTATTTCGCGCTACTAATTGCACCTATTTTACCCGTATCTGCTTTGCAAAATCGTTAAAAGACAGAGGCTTCCCTTTTGATATTAAAGTATCACTACTCACTAAAGTTCGCTCTGTTGCAACAAAACGCAATTTAGTTATTTCTTTAGCTGTTTTAGATCTTATCGAAGGTATTAATTTAACGGTAAGCCCTGATTGTTTTAAATTGGTTCTTAATAATAAGATTAAAGAGATACGCGATAAGTTTGACTGTGAGTATCCTGTTACGTTATTAACACCTAAATATGTTTCAGAAGCTACACAAGCATTGCCCCAGCAACTTAATACCACTGAAATCTCATTTAAAGATGCTTTAGCAGGTTTTGTCGAGTCCAAGTACAAAGAAAATATTTTAGATTCAACCGTCAGGCAATTAGCTCAACGTATCGAACATTTTATAACGTTCACTCAACATCCAAGTGTTTATCAGACAACTACGGGCAGTGCGCTGCAATATCGGGATTTATTACTCAGTGAAGGGAGGAGCCACAAAACCAATAAAGAATATCTTGCAGCCATTTCTCAATTTTTTAAATGGTGTTGCTTGATGAATTATATTGATAAAAATCCATTTATTGATATCCCACACAGGAACAATGAAGGAACTGGTCCCTATGCAGCGCGACAGCGGTGGCAACCCCAAGAATTGAATACTCTGCTACAAAGCAGCGTATTTAAAGCGAAAGACAAGTACTTTAAGTGGATAACGATGGTATTGCTATACCAAGGGGTGAGGCCAGGGGAGGCATGTCAGCTATATACAGATGATATCATTAAACAAGATGGCATGCTTTGCATTCATGTTAATGACAATAAACCAAAACAACGCTTAAAAAATGCATGGTCTAATCGTATTATTCCTATTCATGGTGAGTTGATAGAATTGGGATTTAGTGAATTTGTCGAATCAGTTAAATCAAGGAGGCCAATACCTTTATTTAATTGTACACCTGCTGGTCAAGATGACGATTGGTCAAAAAACTATTGCCAAGAGCTTGGACGCTTATTAACAAAGATTGATTTACTGCCAAACAACCGTCCATCGGCCTATAGTTTTAGGCATACATTTATAGATGAGCTTAAGCAAATGGAAGTGAATGAATCTCTGGTTGCTCAACTTGTAGGCCATGTACATAAAAACCTTACATTCGGCCAATATGGGAAAAAATTTCCTGTCGATTTATTAGCTAATAAAATGAATAATTTAACTTTTTTTGAAGAAATTGGAGTTTAATCTTATAGGTATTTACTTAGGGTTAATAATGTAAGTTGAAGTACTAAGCTGTAGTAGCCTTATGGTTTCAAGGGCTGCCAACTTTACAGGGAGCTCTATTTGAATAGCTGTTTAGTCACTTGAGTTCATATATTTGTAGTTGCGTCTTTCAAGAATGTTTTCATTATTTATTATCCAAAAAAACTTTCCAGAGCTTTTTGTTGGCTGCTTTTGAAGCCAAATAAAACCTAAGAAAAATCTCCTGTTTTTAACTGCCAAATATAGTCCCGTATCATCTTAATCCCCTCTGGTGTATCAACAAGCTCAATAGCAGTCCTCTCTTCAAATTGAATTCTGGGAGTGCTCAACCATTCTGATATTATTTGCTCATTACCTTTAAACATTGAATGAAGCTCCTCATATATGTCTTGAGTAATTTCACGTTTGGGCGATTTCCATAGCTTCAAATAATCTTTATCGAATGAAAAATCTAAGGTGTCTGATACTGATAATTTCATCTGCATTATCGCCTCATCGGGTAGCTCAAGACAGAGCTTACCTTCCACTAATCGGATGCTTGAACTTGTGATGTTCTTAAATTGCATGTTGGCTCCTATACACAAAGGAAATTATTAAATAATTTTCTTAAATTCGCTTGTCCAATAATCGAGGTAAGCATCAAGCTCTTGGTTGCTTATTTTTCCTTTTACGACAAAGTGCAGAGTTGGAATAAGG
>CAJXUT010000370.1 GCA_913061365.1 uncultured Colwellia sp. | reverse complement strand
CGGCATACGATATTCCTCTACGTCTCGTGGGCTCGGAGATGTGTATAAGAGACAGACATTGATCGATGGAAAAAGAGTACCAATCTTAGGTTCTTATAAAATAGGCGCCGCATTAGCGCTAATTGATGATTGGTATCCTGAAGCAGATGAAAAAAATAGAGTTGGTGCGTTTGGTGTTATAAAAAGCACAAGTACAAGTGTAAGGCATCCTGACTCAAAATTAGATTTATATTCGTTACTGATGGATGTCGAAAATATTACAAGTGGGTTAACTCGCTCAAAAAACATTAAAGTTGCTAATAAAGCTCACTTTATTACTGCAAACCTTATTAAAGGTGGCTTATTTCAATTAGGGAGGTAGCTATGAAACGTTTCTATTTTATTATTTCATTTCTTGGTGACGATATTAATGAATCCTTTCTTGTCGGTAGGTGTTTAAAAATACTACATGGCTTTTATTACCGTCAAGAAATTAAAGATATAGGAGTTTCTTTTCCTGAATGGTCGAACGGTTCAATTGGCAAGCGAATAGCATTTGTGTCGAGTAATGCCAGCTCCTTAAAGTTTTTAGCTACTCAAAAATATTTTATTGAAATGGTACAACTTGATTACTTTGCAATGAGTGAAATTGGTTGGTGTTTATTAGATTCTAGTAACTCTGCTATATTTAGTCGTAACCAAAAAGGTGATTCGTATACCGCATCGGGGCAACGACGTAATTTAAGTCGGTTAATAAAAAGAGCTGAAAAGCGAGGTGAAATCTATAAACCTAAGACTAACGCGTGCGGGGCATCAATAATTCCTTTTTGTCATAAAATTCCCATTAGTAGTAATGAAAATAAAAATGACTATACTATAAATATTGAAAAGAAGGGGTTTAGTGAAGCAAATGAAAACACATTTAATTCTTATGGATTATCATCGAATACTAAAAGTATTAACCCGGTACCTATTATTTTTGATGGGGCATAATTAATTGATTATTAAATAGGTATTTTAAAGTGTGCTTTTAGGTATTTATATTTAATTGATGTAGGTATTTGTTATTCATCGGTAATTATGGGGGATGCGTAGTGTTCTGCCGTATAGGCAGCTTATAAATGGGCTGGATGGAGTGAAGTTTTAACCGTACCGTACTCTGCCGTATAGGTAGTTTATAAAATATATAAATCATCTTTCTCTGGAGGTTCTGCCGCATAGGTAGTTTATAAACAAGATGTATACAAACCGCCTATTCGCGATACGTTCTCTGCCGCATAGGTAGCTGATAAAGAGTTACAATTTCAGTATATAATTTTAACATTTGGAATCAGAGCATATTGCTATGCCTAATTTTCTGGCGAACAGAATTAATAAAAATCAAAATATGAATCACTTTAGCGGAATTGAATCCACTCGCTATAGCAATAAGGATATAATATGGCCGCTATAATTTGCCCTGTTTGCAACAAGTCAGTATGGACATTCACTAAGCATATAAACTCAAATAGTGTAATTACACATTGGGCTTGTAAAGAGGAATATATATCCGAAAAAGGCCTTGAAGGAGCAATACCTAAGAAAAATAATATTGATAGTAACGACGATAAAAAGAAAAGTTTAAAGGAGTTTTCTAATTATTATCTCACTGGATTAAAAGATAACCTTGCCTCATTTGCGAGTCTTTTTACTTTTATTTCTGTTCTTTTTTGGATGCAAATATTGATATCTTTGATAGTTGCTGTCTATTTAATTTCCGAAAAGGATGTTTCAGGAGCGTTAGCATTAATAACCTTGGCTATTAATATTATTGTGATCGTTTGGTTAGCTTCTACCGCGAACGCGTTTATTAGCTTACAAATAGAGAAAATTGAACACGATATTCACAATAAAATTGAGTTTCAGACGGAGTCTATAAAAATGAGCAAAGATATACTTGATGCAGCGATGAAAAAAGCTGTAAACAATATAACGATGAACAATGGCAATGCTGTATTTGCTTTTGACGGGGGGACTGTAAATGGTGTTTCACAATCATTAGAAATCAAAGGTAACAATGAACTTGTAGAATCATTAGCTAAATTACTTGTTGCTTGTAAAGAATCAAATAATGATGAAGCTCTGTCTGCAGCCTGTCTCTTATACACATCTGACGCTGC
>CAJXUT010000369.1 GCA_913061365.1 uncultured Colwellia sp. | reverse complement strand
TCTACGTCTCGTGGGCTCGGAGATGTGTATAAGAGACAGACCATGAATTGTTCTATGTTTGATTTTTTTACAACTTTAAATTTAAGTAAGTACGAAATACTCCCAACAAACTGATATAAAGCAATATTTTAAATTTGGCGTATTTTTTGCTCTTGTTACACTTGAAATGAATTATCTAAATTTATAAAGAGATATTAAATGAAAAATAAATTATTAAGTACAGCTTTAGGAATGATGATTCTACTTATTAGTAGTTTAAATAGCATCTCTCATGCAGGAATTATTGCACTTGAGTCAACAAGAGGTGTTGGGAATCAAAATTACTCTGGTTCTCTCGCTATGTACTTTGATGTTACATCTGCGATTAATGTCACAGAGTTAGGAGCTTTTGATAGTGGTTTAGATGGATTTATATCAAACATTCAAGTTGGTATTTTTGATCGTAATACCAACTTGATGGTTACTGAAATAGCAACATTACTAGGCACATCAAATACCTTAATAGGGAATAGCCGTTTTTTTGATATTACAGATGTAAAATTAGAAATAGGCAATTATGCAATAGTGGCAAGAGGATTTGGTTCTGATTCAAACGGTAATGCGGGCTCCTTTGGCCCTGCGCCAATTATTAATGATGACAGTGGAGTGATTCAGTTTATAGGTGGTGGGTATTTTGGTGGAAGTAGTATAACGGACTTTAATTTAATTCCTGATTCAGGGCCTGCTAATAGATATGATGCGGGAACATTTATATATAATAGGGCCATGCAAGTCCCAGAACCATCTACACTTGCTATTTTTGCATTAGGTGTTATTGGTTTAGCCTCTCGTAGATTTAAGAAATAATAAAACTTAATAGTTTTAATTCTATAAAACATCAATTGTAATAATTGATGTTTTTTTATACCTGACGATTTGATTTACTAACTCTTCTCCATGGGATTAAGTGTTCTTCGGTAAATCAAATGAGCAAGAACTTCATCTCTTTTAAACAAACTCAGCATTACTAAAATTTAAATTCTAGCTTCAATAGTCGCTATGATTGCTCAGTTGACTATTTATTGTGATATATAGTTGTCTAAATTAAGTCGTCTTTGTGGCATTAGTGATCAAACGAGAGGTTTATTTCAAAAATTAAGAACACGCTAATAAGTTAATTTTTCTTATCGCGTGACGCATTTCTCATTATTTGTGACGATCCACATGATCAATTTTTTATTAACTTTGATCTGAATCAAAATAAATAGAGCATTTATACTATTTTTACTTTACATCTATAGAGTAGTTGCTCTATAATTATTCTGTTCCTAAGCGAACACTTATTGTAATAATTTTGATTCTAGCTTTCCCCATAGCTTATAAACCGATGAACTTTAATTTAAAGATGTCATCGGTTTTTTTTTGCCTGTTTGAAAAGTAAAAAGCACTACATAAATGCAGTGCTTTAAGACGCTAACTCGGGTTTTTAATTACTCTTTTGTAAACCAATCACAAATAGCAGCATTTGCTTGTTCTGAACCCGTACGTTTAAGAGATGAAAAAGCTTGTACTTTAACGTCACCATTAAGTGCATCTAGCACTTTTTTAACTTTAAGTACTTCAGCACTACGTTTACCTTGAGATAATTTATCGCATTTGGTTAACAAAGCCAGCACAGGAAGATCACCGTCAACAGCCCATTCAATTAAGTCCATATCTAGGTCTTTTAGCGGGTGTCTAATATCCATTAACACAACTAAACCTTTTAAACTTTGGCGTTTCTCTAGGTATTCACCTAAAGCTTTTTGCCATTTCTTTTTCATTTCTAGTGGAACTTTGGCAAACCCATAACCGGGTAAATCAACTAATCGTTTATTGTCGCCTATTTCAAATACGTTAATTAGTTGAGTACGTCCTGGGGTTTTACTGGTACGTGCCAAGCTTTTTTGATTTGTTAATGTATTTAATGCGCTCGATTTTCCGGCATTTGAACGACCAGCGAAGGCAACTTCAATACCACTGTCTTCTGGTAATTTACGAATGTCTGGTGCACTAATGGTGAAAGTGGCTTTGCTTAAATGTACTGTTGTAGAAGACAAGGGCTTAACTCATTGAAAAAAGTCTGTCTCTTATACACATCTGACGCTGCCGACGAAGAGGATAGTGTAGAT
>CAJXUT010000368.1 GCA_913061365.1 uncultured Colwellia sp. | reverse complement strand
CTATCCTCTTCGTCGGCAGCGTCAGATGTGTATAAGAGACAGTTCCTGTATATATCTATCAGCTCCCTCTACGACTTTAGGTTTTCCACGTATAATCAGTGTATCCTGACTTTGTAAGATAGTATCCTCTTCAGGAGATTCACACTCAATTTCACCACGACGTAAGGCGATGATATTTATTTGCCTTTGTTCAAGGTTTAAAGATTCTATACTTCTACCGCAACCAAAAGAGTCTTCATTGATTAAAACCCCATGAGCAAATTCAATTCTATCCATTGCCTCAGGGCTCATATCTGTATGCTCACCCTGAAAAAAGCCATGTAAATGGTTATAGTGGTTTTTACGCTCTGTTTGCACACGACGCATAATGCGAGAAAATGGTACACCCGTTAGTGATAGTACTTGCGACACAAGCATTAAGCTGCCTTCTAAGCTCTCAGGCACCACTTCATTTGCCCCAGCTTCATGAAGTATATCTAGATGGTCATCATTACGCGTTCGAACTAGAATAGGAACATCAGCAGACAAAGATCGAACTTTTTGAATAACTTCTAACGACTGTTTATCTTCACCAAATGCAATAACGACTAATTTAGCCTCTTTAAGGTGTGCAGCATTAAGCAGCTCTGTTTGTCGTGAAGAACCAAATAGTACATTTTCTCCTGCTTCACGAGCCGTTCGAGTTCGCAGTGGGTCAATATCTATAGCAACAAAATCAATCGAATCTTGTTTAAGAAAACGGCTTACCGTTTGTCCTATTCGCCCAAATCCACAGATTATCACATGATCTTTTAAGTTTTTATTCTCAGGCAATTGTTCTAAGTCGTGGGTTTCAACTGATTTTTCTTGTGTAAAGAATATAGACCATGAACGTGCATGATCAATCATATACGGCGTAATAGCCATACTAATAACCCCTGCACCTAGCAGCATTGATGACACGTCACTTGGTAATAGTTGTACTTGATTAGCAAGGGCGATGAGCACAAAGCCGAACTCTCCCATTTGAGCTAACATTAACCCTGAAGCCCACGCATCTTTTGACGACTCTCCTGCCCTTGTCGCTAAAATTTTAATCACTAATACTTTCACAGCCATAAAGCTGATCATAAGAGCAAATAAGCTAAATGGTGATGATAGCAATAGAGCCACATCTAGTTTCATACCAACCGTAATAAAAAACAAACCCAATAAAATATCACGATATGGCCTGATATCCGCTTCTAACTGATGCTTATATTCACTTTCACTTAACATCATACCGGCTAGAAAAGCGCCTAGTGCCATCGATAAACCAAACCATTGCGTCAATGCAGAAGCCAATAAAGTGACTAACAGTGTGGTTAAAACAAAGAGTTCATCTGTTCTTACTTGCGCAATAATGTTGAACACTTTAGGTAAGAGCCATTTACCAATAAATAATAATAAAGTGACTACAACAACACCTTTCAAAATTGCCAGACTTAATGCCCACATCATAGACGTATCACTGTCTACTGCTAACATAGGGATAATGATTAGTAATGGCACTACCGCAACATCTTGAAAGAGTAAAATAGCTACCGATAACTGACCTGACTTACGCTTCATTGCGCCAGTTTCACTCAACTGTTTAATAACAATTGCAGTAGAAGATAAAGCTAATATTCCGCCAACAACAAAAGCTGACTCAAAACTGAGTCCAAAAAACATACTGGCGATCATAAAGACCAATAAAGAGATACCAACTTGTAAGCTACCTACCGCTAGCACTAAGTGCCGCATTGCCATCAAACGTGGTAATGAAAACTCTAACCCTAATGTAAAGAGTAAAAAAACAATCCCTAACTCTGCAAAGTGATCATAATCAACTTGATCTTGAGTTACATTGAAACCATGTTCTCCTACCAACATACCTGCAACAAGGTAAGCTAAAATAGCGGGTAACTTAAGTCGGCGGAAAAGCCATACAACAAATACCGCACTCGTTAAAATAGCTAAAATTTCAAAGTGACCGTTCACATACTTTCCTTAAAGATCATAGACATTACTGTTATGTGGCAATTATTTGCCAACTAAATATTCATACTAAATACAGCGTATAAAAATCACATAAATTCAAGTTTATAACTTTCTCAATAAATAAACCTGTCTCTTATACACATCTCCGAGCCCACGAGACGTAGAG
>CAJXUT010000367.1 GCA_913061365.1 uncultured Colwellia sp. | reverse complement strand
ATACGAGATTCCTCTACGTCTCGTGGGCTCGGAGATGTGTATAAGAGACAGCATATAAGGAATGAGTAAGTGGCACAGCTTGTGCTATTTCCTCTGTGAAATTTCAACTAATCATAATTTTATACTACGAACCCCAAAGGAAAAGAAATGAAGAATATTAGCTTATTAAAAATCACATTAACTGTTGTTGTATTAGCTGCAACTGCTCCTCTTGTGAATGCTGACGAAGCAACGCCAAAAAATTTAGCCACAATTATGGCTGCTACATCAACAAATAATCAGTTTGAACAACTTGATTTAAATAAAGACGACTCACTTAGCCTTATAGAAACAAAAGAACAGAAGCAAATTCATGACGCTTTTACAAAAATTGATTTGAATAATGATGCTGCTATCAGTAAAGAAGAATTAGAAAAATTTATAAAATAATTTCTTCAGTATTAAATGACCACAGTAGCTATAGAAAGACTTTGTATTTCTAAAGCTACTTGCTTAACTAATTATTACTCATCTTGTGCGAATAACTCTACACTAAGGCAAACATATGACAGATACAACATCTCGCTTCATACACCTAGATAACTGGATATTTGAAATAAAATCAGTACGCGCTATCAAAGTGAATCATTATGGAAACCCATACAATGCTATTGCCAATTTTTCGTTCAATGGCAATAATGCCTATATTGATGGCTTAATGACACGTGAAGACGAAAGCTTCACTAAGGATGATTACCAAACATTTAAAGATTTATGTCAAAAGTTGGGGATTGAACAGGTTCAATTTGAGCGTTTTAAAAATAATAGATCTCAATTAGAAACCATTATTGTTGAACCTGTTGAGAGTGAAATACAGCCAAAACTATCATTGGTACGTTAATGAAAAAATACTTTCATACACGCAATGGGTGGCTGCTCTATTAACAGAAAGTTTTTAGCCAAAAATTGCGCGCATTAATCCTATAACATGATCAACGTTTTTACCTTTCTTAACTTCGTTAATAATGGTGTCTCTTTTACCGACAATATAAGCTGGCATTTCATCATCTGCTAGTGCTTGGTCAACAATTTCTTCTGTGGTTAATTTAGCGTGAGGTCTACGCGAAGAAATATAACTTCCTGAGCCACTATTTAACTTTTTATCACGAATTCTCAAATAGTTAGAATTAAACGCAAAATCTTCATCTGCATAAAGAAACAAATCAACAAGAATAGCTCGCGCGTGCCATAACTTAAATTCTCGCGGATCAGATGGTTCACTTTGGTGCCACCAAGCAAAGGTACGAATCGTGCCAATCAAATCTTGCCAGTAACTTTCAAAGTCATAATTATTAAACTTAGCGATACTAAGGCCTTGACACAAAACATCTATTTTTGCGTTCGTGATAGCTACAAATTGATCAGGGCGTCTCATTGCTAATAAACGAGTTGCCGGTGCTAAAGGCGCTTTTTCTCCACTATCTTTCTCAACTTTATAATTTGTGAATATTTCTTTATATACTCGAACAAATTGTTGATACTCAAGTGGTGTAACATCCCCTTCTAGAGGAATACAGCTAAGTGCTTCATCAAACTTAGTTGTTTGTTCTGCTAGTAGCGTATGAAATACTTTCGCGCCTTTGGTAGAAGCAAACCATTCACAATCAAACTCATAAATTGTATGTGCATGTTGATTAGTGTGTTTACCCACAAAAGCCAAACGATCTAGCTCAGACATTTCAGCTAGTGACTTATATTTAAGTTCACTTACATAATCTAATAAACGTAAACGTTCTTCAAGGGCATGTAGTTCTGACTGTTGCTCAACAAAATCAACAAAAATTGGCCAAGGTGCTATCCGTGCCATTTTAAATTGACTAGCGCTTGCTCCTAACTCTAAAATCGAAATAAGTTTATTCAATGGCTTTATTTGCTCATCGTATAATAAATCGCGATTGACACCCTTTTTACATATACCTAATAATTCGATACACCAACCCAAAAAGTCATCAGGATGATGATTAACTTTCACAGCCATCAAGTTTAAACTTAATTCTGTAATGTAGTTTAACGACTTTTGATATAGTGAATTTTCGACATCTGATAATGCCATTTTAACAGGAGAGGATAGCAATTTTCTCATTAAGGGTAGAAGCTCCACAGCAATAAAGTAGCACAATAAAAAACCCGTAGATAAACTACAGGTTTTATAAAGCAAAAAGCCCGTTACTTTCGTAACGGGCTTTTCTAAATAGAAGCTTAGCAATGTCCTACTCTCACATGGGAACTCCCA
>CAJXUT010000366.1 GCA_913061365.1 uncultured Colwellia sp. | reverse complement strand
GTGTTATTTTCTTTCCTTCTACTTGAATCAGTTGCTCTTTTTGAAATTTAGAAAAAACTCGGCTCAAAGTTTCTCGACGTAATCCAAGGAAGTTGGCGATGTCATTACGGTTGATAGGTAACTCAATACTATCGTCACTACCAGTATAACTGGCGTTTCTTTCGATAATATTTAATAAAAATGCTGCTAATAAGCTATCAGCAGATTTTTTCCCTATATATGCTTGAAAGTTACGTTGACGAACATAACTTTGCCTGCTTAATAGTTCAATAAGATTCTGTTGTACTTCTGGAATGATTTGACCGCAAGAGTTAACTTGTTCAACAGATACCTTACAAACTGAACTATTACCCATGGCAATGGCAGTATAATTATAATTTTTTAAAAAGAGAGCATCTTCTCCAATTAATTCACCAGGGAAACGTAAGCCGATAATGTTTTCAGTCTCATCATCAGTATCTTGACATAACTTAAACATACCAGAGCTAACAGCATAAATATTTGTTAAGGGAGTGTTTTGTTCAAAAAGCACGCTGCTCGGTTTAGTCGAAATTCTTCGTTGAAGATAACTTTCAGATAAATCGATTGGCTGACTTATTGTTTTTAAAGGTTGGCAAATAGAATTCATAGAACAATCATCACATTCTACAAAGTTACTCTTGTTTTTATTTTGCATCTTTTGGCTAGGCACAGTCATCACTTACTTGTTAATATATGCCCAAGCTAGTTCAATATGTAGTGTTAAATTTAAACAAATTCATATTGAAGTAGCTTGAGTACATTCAATTCAGATTCACTATTTTAAGGGAGTCGAGCGATAATAACAATTGCTTGAACTTAGAAAATCATCAATGATTAAAATTGTCGTCGTTATATTATTTATTTTCAATATATTAGCCTGTAGCCCGGCACAACAAGCAGGCAAAAAAGAAAGTGCAGTTTCTCAAGTACCTTTTGTTTGTATCGAAAGTCAAAGCCGTTGTGAAGTAACTACTGATGTTGGCACGTTTACTCTCAGTTTTTCAGGTCAAATTCATGCCGGAAAAGTAATTACTGAGTTACCATTTCAAATTCAATTAGAACTTGAACCGCTTGTACAAGACTATCAATTAGTAAGTGTTAATAGCTACCTTGAAGGGAAATCAATGTTTATGGGGAAAATCCCTGTATTTTTTCAAGCGTTAGAAGAAAACAGTAATGCTACTCGTGCCGAAACACTTCTTGTTAACTGTAGCGAAGAAACAATGACGTGGCGACAGTGGTTTTCAGTCGAGATAAAGCAAGGTAGTCAAACAGTGAAGCAAGACTTTTTTATCGATTTTGACAGTCAAAGGCTATAAGACCATAACGGCTTATGGTCTTATTCCTTTAGTTATGAATTATTGCGGTGTGGTAAATAATTGAGTCATCCTATTTGATGAGTTTAGATGTTATTCGTCACATCAACAGAAAGTTTTAATCTTTGCCCAGGTTGTAAATATTTACTTCGGCTTAATCTATTCCATCGTTCAATATCACTAATTCGCACATTGAATTTATCAGCAATACGGGCAAAGGAGTCACCAGCGCGCACTTTATAGGTAATGTTACGCATAATAGCTTGTTCTACACTCTGTTGACTCGCTTTAGTAGAAGAACTCGCTTTTTGCCAAATAACTAATTTTTGTCCCAACTTTAATGGATCTCTTGGTGCAAAACCGTTCCATTTAGCTATTTTACTGCTATTTACTTTATAGCGTTGGCCAATATCCCAAAGGTTATCTCCAGAAACAACATGATGTGTTATTTTTCTGCCTTGCTGTGGTTTAGCCTGTTTTTTTGCAATACGTTGATCTTGTGAAAGTATATAGCTATCTAGTGATTTAGAGGCTACAGGTATCAATAAATGTTTGCCGGCACGAATTTGATTACCTTTAATACCGTTTATATTTCGAATTAATTCAATACTCGTATGAAATTTTTTCGCAATAAGACCTAAATTGTCACCATTTTTAATTTTATATCGTTGCCAAGCTAGACGCTCTTCTTTGGTTAATTTAGCTAAGCCTTGTTCGAAGTGTGCAACTTTATGTTTAGGTAATAATAATCGATGAGGGCCGTTAGGATCTGTTGACCAACGATTAAATCCCGGATTTAAACGTTGTAATTCAGTTAGTGATAACTCGGCTAAACTGGCTGCTTTTGCCAAATCAAGCTGCGACTTAATATCAACTTCCACTAATACTTCTTCGTTAGCAATTTCATGAAGCTTTAGATTAAAGTGTTCAGGACGTTTGACTATATCTGCAA
>CAJXUT010000365.1 GCA_913061365.1 uncultured Colwellia sp. | reverse complement strand
ACGAGATTCCTCTACGTCTCGTGGGCTCGGAGATGTGTATAAGAGACAGGTTTAAGCGCATCGGCTTATCTCCCACTTACCCGTTTTACAAGAAGAATAGCTTTGGGTGGTTGTTTTACATTCGGTACTATCCATCCAAGATGAAGCTACAGCTGAAGTTGAAGACTTGGAAAAATTGCCATGAACAACACTACTATCAAACACAACATCAAGTGCATGTCCGAGTCTTTGTGAATAATTTGGTGCATCAACATTCATCCACTTTCCATAATGTTTTTCAATCATATGTGTCGTAGTATGCCCCATCTGTATTCTTATCCATTCCATACTGATTCCAGCGACTAAAGATTGGCTGGCAAAAGTATGCCTCACTTGATTTGCCCCTCGCTTCTTAACGCCTGCTTTACGTAAGAAGTCTGTAAAAAACGTCGTAGAAAATTCTTTTACATCTCGAAATGGCTTCTTAGTAAGACTAGATACAAATACATGCTGTACAGATTGTTTAACTTTTGTTTTATTGTCTTTTTGAAGAACTCTGATCACACGACTTTTTAAATGTCCCGTTATTTCAAATTGATTTTTCAATATTTTAACGGCGTGTGCACTTAGCTCAACAGTTCGAATTGATTCTTTAGTTTTTGGTAACTTATAGTTACCTAGCACAACAGCTTTATTGACTTGAATTACACCTTTGTCAAAATCAACACAATCCCAACTCAACGCCAGATTTTCACATGCTCTGAGCCCTGTTAAAACCCCTAAGAATAAAGCGTTTTTTTCACTGGCGCAGTTCGTATCAGTATTCTTTAATGCAATAAGCTCACTTTTTTCAAAAGGATTAGGTTCAACTTTATGTACCGGAAGCGTTTCAATATCTTGCATTGGATTAATAGTTATTACCCCATCATTTAACGCTGTTTTGAATATTGCCCGGAGTATAGAAAAATGGTCATTGATTGTTTTATTACTCTTTTTTTTAGCTTTACGTTTCCAGTTTTTTATTTCGGAATGTTTAATATCTGATATTTTACGTTTACCAAATACTTTAACCAAATTTTTAACTTTTGATCGATTTGAAACATAACTTGAGTGTGCGTGTTCACTCTTACTCTCATCTAAATAAAATTGTGAATAATCATTAAAAGTATTCATTTTTACCACCTGTGCGGAACTTATACCGCGCTAATTTCTTGTGGATATATTAACAGCGAGCAAAGTTTTGTCTATACTAGAACGCTAATAAACCCTTATAAAACGCTCACTTAACTCAAATCCGTCATCAGGTGGGGCGAGTGAAATATAAATACTGATATAATTACTCAATTAGAGTCAGTGTGATATGGCTCAGTTTATGTCACTAAAGAAATGAGGTGTTTGAACAAATTTATTTTCGCTTTTTTTTAAAAAAATTAAAGAATGATAATTATGAACTCATTAATAGCTAAAAAACTAGCAATTGGTATTATCTCTTCAGGCTAAATACCCTATTATGTTGACATGAATATTTTATTTCTTTGCACAGCCAATTTGCATCGCTCTCGATCTGCTGAAGATTACTTTAGGTCTCTTGAAAGCGAGCACGTTTTTCAATCTGCCGGGCTGAGTGAAAAATATTGTGCCAAATATGGCTCTCGTCTTTGCACCATTGAATTACTAAATTGGGCTGAAAAAATTTATGTAATGGAACCACAGCATATTGCACGGATCACCGAGCATGTAGGTGAAAGCTATTTGGAAAAAATCGAAATATTACATATCGACGACATCTACCAATATATGCAACCTGAACTTGTGGCCAAATTAACATCAAGTCCTCATCTTCAGTTTCTAAGCATATAATGGTTTACATTGGCTGAAAAACATCACTATTACTCGCACATGATGAATGATTGATTACTGTGTGGGATGATGCCCAATGCATCAAGAGGAAATCGTAACTAGCTGTTTATAAAATAGATAGTTCGTTTTTGATACTATCTATTTTGTTGTGATTTGGCATTACACGTACTATCTTTAGTCATACTGAACTTAAATATTGAACCTGTAATGACTTTAGCAGATGAAGATAACCTGTTTACCTACTCAAATATAACTTTCACTGCAAGTTATAAAGACATTGATGAGCAATACCGTTTTATTATTAATAGGTTACTCATAAAACTGAATGCTTTCATTGTTACAAAATCATCTTCAATTGATGTTTATAATGTTGAAACATCTGGTGAGCGCCTTATTCCAACTCCTGTCTCTTATACACATCTGACGCTGCCGACGAAGAGGATAGTGTAGATCT
>CAJXUT010000364.1 GCA_913061365.1 uncultured Colwellia sp. | reverse complement strand
CTATCCTCTTCGTCGGCAGCGTCAGATGTGTATAAGAGACAGTCCAATAGAAGTGAACTTAGTGGTTAAAGGTAAGAAAATTTATCAACATGTAAAGTATGATGTCATCTTTACTCATATTGACAACAGCTAAGGACATTTAAGCAAGATATAAGTTATCACGCTATTATCATTTAGATTGAAATCCTGCTAAAATTTTCTCAATCATATTTTATTTATTTAAATATAGTAGCAGAATTTTGAGGATAGCCTTTTGACTAAAACAAAAATAAAAGCAAAACAAGAAAACACTCAAGCTAAATTTGATTACGATGCAATAGTTATTGGTACTGGACCGGGTGGTGAAGGTGCTGCAATGAGACTAGCAAAGCAGAAGAAAAAGGTGGCCATGATCGAACGGCACCATCAAGTTGGTGGCGGCTGTACTCATTGGGGAACTATCCCGTCAAAGGCGCTTAGACATTCAGTTCGACGTATGATTGAGTTTAATTCTAATCCCTTATTCAACCCTTCAGAGAAGAAAGTAAAATTAACTTTTGAAAATATCTTACAACATACTACCAAAGTCATTAGAGGCCAAGTAAGACTTAGAGCGGGTTTTTATGATCGAAACTATGTTGATGTTTTTCACGGTTCAGCAACATTCGTAGATACGCATACTTTAAAAATTACTAGTGAAGAAGGCGCGGAAGAAACGGTAACAGCTGATGATATTATTATTGCTTCAGGTTCTAGACCGTACCGTCCTGACGATATAGATTTCAATCATAAAAGAATTTATGACTCTGATACCATTTTGTCGTTAAAGCATGATCCAAAAAGTATTATTATTTATGGTGCTGGGGTTATCGGTTGCGAATATGCCTCTATATTTAGAGGGTTAGGTTGTAAAGTTGACTTAATTGATACTCGCGATCGATTGTTATCTTTTATGGATGCTGAGATGACCGACTCTTTAAGTTATCATTTTTGGAATTGTGGCATTGTTATTCGCCATGATGAAGAATATAAGTCAATTGTGGCAACAGATGATAGTGTTGTTCTAACACTTCAATCTGGTAAGAAAATGAAAGCAGATTGTATTTTATTTGCTAACGGAAGAAGCGGTAACACAAATACACTTGATATTGAGAATACAGGTTTAGTTCCAAACTCTCGTGGTTCACTAGAAGTAAATAATCAATATAAAACAGAAGTTGATAATATTTATGCTGTTGGTGATGTAATAGGCTATCCAAGTTTAGCAAGTGCTGCTTATGATCAAGGTAGAATTGCAGCAGATTATATTCTTAAAGTTCCTACAGAAGCACAGTTAATTGAAGATATTCCAACAGGCATTTATACCATCCCCGAGATGTCTTCAGTAGGTAAAACAGAACAACAATTAACGGCAGCTAAAATACCTTACGAAGTTGGACGTTCATCATTCAAACATCTTGCTCGTGCTCAAATAGGTAACAGTGCTATTGGTAGTTTGAAGCTTCTTTTTCATCGTGAAACAAAAGAAATATTAGGTATTCATTGTTTTGGGGAGAATGCTGCTGAAATTATTCACATTGGCCAAGCCATTATGCAACAAAAAAATGGTGGCAATACCATCGATTATTTCGTTGAAACAACTTTTAACTATCCAACAATGGCTGAAGCATTCCGTGTAGCGGCATTAAATGGTTTAAATAGATTATTTTAATGAGTATGTTTAAAACTTTAGATGGACAAATTTATTTGTCCATCTTTTTTATTACTTTACTTTTTTGTAGCTTTTCTAGTACTGCTAATAACTATAGTATTTATTTGGTTAGGCATGCCGAAAAAGTGTCTAATGAAAAAGATCCCCAACTTACTCGCTGTGGTATTTCGCGAGCTAAACAATTAGCAAGTATCTTATCCGAAACAAAAATCACTCAAGTTTACAGTACGCACTATCAACGTACTATGCAAACAGCTTCACCATTAGCTAAGCAGCAAAAAATAGCAATTAAAAATTATAATCCTAAATATTTAGAACAATTTAGCTTGGAGTTACAGCAAAAAAAAACAAATACTTTAGTTGTCGGACACAGTAATACTACCCCAAGGTTAGTTAAGCTATTAACAAAACAAGACATAGCTCCCTTATCAGAGCAAGAATACCAACAACTTTATCAAGTACAATATATTGATGAACACGTGGTACTAACCATACTCAAACAACCTAAGACGTGTAAAAACAAATCAAAAGAACATAAAAAAAGCTCATAATATAATTTATATTATGAGCCTCTCAAATATTTTATGTTATTCGTATTACTGCATGTAATT
>CAJXUT010000363.1 GCA_913061365.1 uncultured Colwellia sp. | reverse complement strand
TACGTCTCGTGGGCTCGGAGATGTGTATAAGAGACAGAAGTCACAGAATTTAACATTAGGTTTTAGCTTTCTGGTTATCATAGACTTCCAACGTAAGAAAGGAGCATATAAATGGTGTTCTTTTAGTTTATCGTAATAAAGCTTTTGATAAGGATTAACAAATACATAGACTTCAATCCCCTTTTTTTCCCATTCGGTTATATGTTTTAGTATATTCTGACTTTGTTTAAAACCTATATTGATATCAGCCATTTCAGTTACCCAAAATTTATCCTTAAATATAACATCAAGTTCTGCTGCTTTCTGGCGTAATAAGACCTCTTGCCCTTCATGCTTAATAATTTCAATATAATCTCTCGCTGGATTAAAACCATTGTCATCGCGAGTTGAGCTCAGCTCCGTTTGATCAAACAAAGTGATTGCTGTGGCGTTAAGTGCATCTAATGACCAAAGCGCCGCGAAAAAATCTAATGCTTTTGACTGCTTCAACTTTGTTTCATTTCTATAAATGGGGGAAATTTCATCATATCTAAAAATATAATCACTAAAATCTATCCCTACAATAATATGATCAATTCTTTGCGATTCTAAAATATTATTCACATATTTTACTTGCTCTAAAAAGCGCATTCCGGGTACACCAAGGTTATAAACCTTACCTAATTTTTTTAATGAATCATTTTTCGGTGAAAGCCCCATTTCAACACGAGAATTCCCTACAATAAGAACATTAGGTTCACTATAGAAAGGCTGGTATTTTTTATATGTTCTTATTCGCTTTGGTGCTTCGGGTTTATAAGTATTTAATCCTTCTATCCGTTGAACATCAAACATATTAAAAGGATTTATTGTGTAATTGCCAATTCCGACAAACATAAAAATGATAGCCACGAAAAAACAAATATTTATTAAGTACTTCTGATAAGTCATAACAATTGCCACTAAAACTGAAAGTAAAGAAATTCTGAAACTTGAGAAAGTGTAAAGATACTTAATGAAAGTGCTAACGCAATTATTAGTGACCAATTAAATGAGCACGACCAGCTAATAACTTTAAGCTTATTATATAAAGGCCAAACACTATTAGCTGTATCAAAGTTTCTCTTATTCAAGGTTCCTTTTACACGAAAGAATAAATCTTGAGTATTTGGTAGCATCAAACAGATAGGCATTAATATTAAAATCCATAACCAAGTAAATACAAAAGTATTCCCCCCTCCTAAATATGCACCTATGCCAAGCTCTGACAGAATGGGCTGCAGCTCACCTAACCTCACCATAATGGTGTTTGGAATTTCATAGCCATTTAATCCTATCATGCCTTCTAAAATTGCTATTGCGCTATCAGGGGTTGTTGCTCTAAAGAAAACCCATCCCACAACAACAGCTATAAAAGTTACTAGCCATGCAGTAGCATTTTTTAAAGCTGTTGGCATTGGAACATTCCATGACTGAGTTAAATAACCCCAACCACTATGTATAACCAAGTAACTGCCGTGTAATCCTCCCCATAGAATAAAATTCCATCCCGCACCATGCCAGATTCCACCTAGAAGCATAGTTAAAAATAAATTTTTGTATCTATTAAAAAAGCCATTTCTATTTCCACCTAATGCAATATAGACATAATCACGAAGAAAACTAGATAAGGTAATATGCCAACGGCGCCAAAACTCAGATATATTCAATGCTTTATAAGGAGAATAAAAATTCAGAGGAAGAATAATGCCAAATAAACGAGCCAAGCCAATAGCCATGTCTGAATAGCCAGAGAAGTCAAAATAGAGCTGAAATGTATAAGCTAATGCTCCTCCCCATGCAGTAAAAAAACTTAGCTGTTGTGTACCATCAAAAACAACGTTTGCATATGGAGCAATACCGTCTGCTAATACCGTTTTTTTGAAAAAACCAAGAGCAAAAATACTCAGTCCAATGGTTATATTTTTTGCTGTGACATTAAACGTATCATCATTTAAGAACTGAGGTAGCATTTCTTTATGATGTACAATGGGTCCCGCAATTAGCTGAGGGAAAAAAGTTACGAACAAACTATAATGGATAAAGCTGTATTCTTTAGTTTCATGGCGGTATGAATCAACGAGGAATGCTATTTGTTGAAATGTAAAAAAAGAAATAGCGAGTGGTAAAATGATTTTTTCTAAATGAAAATCACTCCCTGTAGCAATATTCAACTGTTCGATAAAAAAATTGGCGTATTTAAAATACCCCAAAAATGATAAATTAACCGTAATACCAAGAATAAGTATTACCTGTCTCTTATACACATCTCCGAGCCCACGAGACGTAGAGGAATCTCGT
>CAJXUT010000362.1 GCA_913061365.1 uncultured Colwellia sp. | reverse complement strand
TGGGCTCGGAGATGTGTATAAGAGACAGCTCAGTATCATTAAGTATTAAATACCCTAGAAAAAAACCAGCGAAACTAAGAATTATTGATAGAATTTGGACTGTACGCATAAATCTTCCTTGGTAACTAACGCCTCGTTAAGACGCAAATAATTGTTTGCTAAAATGTTTGAGGTACTAAATTTTTTGTCCTTTTAAATGGCTTGTTAGCGGCAACATTTATTAAAAACACATAAAACCACCAAACACGCAAAACTTCAATTAATGGATGTGAGAAGCAAAAAATACACTGCACTACTTAGCCACTAACCGTGATTGAGAAACAATAACAAAAAATGTTTACCAATCAATAGAATACTAAATTTATTTACAACAAAGGAAGAAAAGCAAAGAGCACCAATCCTTTGATGTGAAATATTAAATTAGCCAAACACCTTAATAAAAGAACAAGTAGTACCTGTTAACAGGCAACAATATAGTTGGTTCAAATGGCGAAGCACGAGTAAAAATCAACTGTTTTTTGTCCTGCTTTATGGACTTGTTAGCTATCTTTTTATCCGCTTATTTTTGTTAATTTAACCATTAGGTTTAGAGCTTCTTTCAGCTCATTCAACTCTCCCCCTGATGGTACAGCTTTTTTTGCACAATTATTTACTGCAATTGCATGGTCCATGAATAAGCGATTTTTGGGGTAGCGAGCTTCAAGCTGTTTAACTAAGGTTTGTTTATATGTATCTACTTGTTTTTGCATTTGATTCGCTTTGTCTTTATCTCCACCATTAAATTCTAACAAACCTGGTGAAACTATTTGACGTTGAATATATTGATTATACGTTCCAAGCCCTTTACGTACTTTTTTTACATCTTCCGGATCATAATTTGATGGTGCGAGATCAAGTTTATTATCGACAAAAACAATAAGCGCTTGGCAAGATTGCATTTCATTTATCAAGCCAGCAGCCAGAGGTGATTTAGAAACAATCAACAACAGACCTATAGTTAATATTTTTTTCAATTTATTACTCCTGAAATTATTATAATGAGCCTAGGTAGCTAACGCCTCGTTAAGAGGCAAATAATTGTTGGCTAAAATAAGCGACGAAGGAGCAAAAAGCCAACTGTTTTTTGTCCTGTTGATTTGCTTGTTAGCAGCAAGGTGAATTAACACGCTGAACTTACCAAACACGCAAAATTTCAATTAATGGAAGTGAGAAGCAAAAAATACGCTGCACTACTTAGCCACCAAACTGTGATTGATAAACAATAACAAAAAATTCATACCAATCAATAGAATACTGAATTTAATTACAACAAAGGAAGGAAAGAAGAAAACACCAGTCCTTTGATGTGAAATATTAAATTAACCAAGCACTTTTAAAAAAAGAACAAGTAGTGCCTGCTAACGCCTTGCTAAGCGGCGCAAAATAGTTGGCTATGATTTGCGAGGAACGAGCGCAGCCAACTGTTATGCGTCCGTTTGAGCAACTTGTTAGCCGTTACTACGCATATTTTTTAACTTTAAATATATTTCTTCAAATGCTGATTTCTTTGCTGGGAAGCGAGACATACCATCTTTAAATATTGCCATAGCAGAATCACGATCTCTTAAGTTGATATAGCAATGACCTTTATAATAAAGAGCAGTAAAACCATTCGGTTCAATACTTAATGATTTATCAAAGAACTTAATAGCATTCTCATTATCCCCCATATCCATATAGGCAAATGCAATATTATCAATTGCTTCTATGAACATAGGGAAGATATCAACAGCTTCTGAATAAAGAGCAATGGCTTCATTAAATTTAGATTGCTTACTTAATGCGTATGCTTCTTTGTATTTAGAGTTTGCTAATGAAATTAACTCATTGATATTTTGATTCGTAATCTCAGCATATCTTTGAAAATTAGTTTGCTTGAGGTATTCAATAAAACCAACTAAGTCACTTTTGCTAATACCCTTATTCCCTAGTAATTCCCATGATTCCTCAAAGTCATCAGCAGCAATTGGTGCATGATATATTTGCACTTGAGCTTTATTTAAACTGTTTAATGATGGTTTGTTTTTAGTGTCTTCAAAAACTAAGACATGAAGAGTAACTTGCTTGCCCTCAAGTTTATCTACATCCAGCACTTTTAAGGCTTGCCATGTAGTTTCTTTTTTAATTAAGACATCTCCTACAACAAATTGATAATTTTTAGTTATCACTTCTGCTTGCAGAGTTGTTGATAATCCAAAAACACCAATAAGAGTGAGAATTGAAGAAATTAGTTTAGATTTACGCATGAGTCTCCTTGACGGCTAACGCCCTGTTAAGGGGCAAATTGTAGTTGGCTAAAATGTGAAGCGGAGCGGA
>CAJXUT010000361.1 GCA_913061365.1 uncultured Colwellia sp. | reverse complement strand
CATACGAGATTCCTCTACGTCTCGTGGGCTCGGAGATGTGTATAAGAGACAGTAGGTGCATTATAGAGTTTAAATACTAAAAAGCAACTTCTTTTTTAAATAATTTAAAATTGTTTTACCCCCTAACAAATGTTACCTTTAAATCATAGGTGTAAAAGCAAACAAAACTAGAGTGATAATGAAGCATAGTCCAACTCCACAATTTCATACAGTGGTAAAACAAAAAGTAGAACATATGAAAGGACTAGCCATTCCTGTCTTATATTTAAATACACCTAATGGTATTACTAGAATGGAATCTCTTATTGAATATTTCATTTCAAATCCATCGTCAAGTTATCAATGGATGCAAACTAGAGCTAGAGCCGTAGGGTTATTCTTTGATTACTGTAGAGCATCAGAAGGCTTTATTAATTATCATAGTCCAGATGCACATAGAACAATATTTAAGCTTTTCTCTTGGGCACTACTAAATGGAACTATTGATAATGAAACAGTAACGGATAGATTAAAACTGTATTGGCCATCATCTTCTATAGATGTATCAAAAAGGTTATGTTCCGCTATTTTAGACTTTGAAAATTTTTGTGATAACCAAGACATTATAAGTACCTCATTATTAAGGGATAACAAAATCACAAAGCCTGTTAATGAACAGGCATCTTTGAAGTTTCTACATACAGCAATAAAAATTAAAAACCGGAGCTTCTTAAGCCACTTAATTAAAGCCAACAAACTAGGGAATAAACTTAAAAACAAGAACAATAAAGATATTGTTAATTTAGGTTCTTCAGGTAGTCGAGCAAGAACTAATAGTGAGGAGAAAAGATTTCCAGAAGAATTGATTGCTCCTTTATTTAAATATGGTTTTTTAAAAGATCCAAGTGCTCAATTGATGAGCGATAAAGAAGATATTACAGCTAAGATGATCACACTGTTATTATTTTTTGGTGGTATCAGGGAAAGCGAACCCTTTCATATATGGGTTAATGATGTCATTCCAGTTGATATTAAAAGCATTGATGATTGCCAAGTGTTTTTGAGGCACCCTGTCGAAGCTCTTACATTTTTAGCGGGAGAAAATGTTACCCGAAAAGAGTTTTTGGCTCAACGAGGAATGTTACCGCGCTATAAAAATCCAATAAAAAGTCTAAGGGCTAATTGGAAAGATTTAGAACTCGATTCCTCTTTAAGCGCCCCTGTGTTTTTTATGCATGAAGGAGCTGCGAAGCTTTTTAATGCAATGTACATCTATTACATCAATCATTATCGCCCAAAATTAGAAGATATTGCTAAAAGTAATGGTAATCCGAGCCATCCTTTTCTATTTGTTGCTGCTGGAGTTGATCATAGCACAGGAAAAAGTTATCAAGGACTACCTTATAGTGTTAGTGCTTATTTAAGTGCATTTGAAAGAGCACTAGACAAAGTGGAAGTAGCATTAGGTATAACAATCCCCAGAGGAAAGCAATATGGAACGACTCCATATGGTAGTAGACATTTTTATTTAGGAACACTTACCGATGTTGGTATTCCGAATAAAGTCATACAGAAATGTGCCAAACATCGAAGTATTCTATCTCAGGAAGCATACAACACACCTACTAACGAAGGTGTTCAGCAAAAGCTTACTGAAGCAAGAGGTGCTATATATATAAATTCAAGTTTAGACTTTTTAAATAAAGCTATTCTTAAGTTTAATTAGGAAGTAAACCTACTATTAATCATATACCCCCTATTGGGCGAATAGGCTATTTTTCGGTGACTTATTTATAAAACAATATACAAACGTGGCATTACATACACATTGAGTACCTAGTATGTTGATATTAAAGAAAAAATAAAATTGCAACTTTAAAAAATTAAAAAAATGCAGTATGGTTATTAAAAACATCCCTAATACTAATAACAATAATAGGCTGTCATAAATGTCGTTTACTGATTTAATAAAACCTTTACATGTTGATGATTATTCAACATTACGAAAAAACATTGCCACCTCAGACAAACAAGCAAAATCTTCTCCAATATATAAAGAATGTCTCGAACTTTTCAAAAAAGTTAATGTTTATGGGAAGACAACTCTAGAAGAAAATAAATTGGCTTTAGAAAAAGATATCTTCACTATAGCTTTATTAGTTATTAACTATGGGAAGATTAAAAGCTTAAAGGAGGCCACTCCTGAGCTTTGGAAAGAAATACTAGATCAAATTAAAGTACCTACTCTCAAATATCATGAAGGCATAAAAGAGAGATACCAAACAGCCTTTAGAAAAATAGGTTCAATGCTAACTCATCTATCAAACTGTCTCTTATACACATCTCCGAGCCCACGAGACGTAGAGGAATCTCGTA
>CAJXUT010000360.1 GCA_913061365.1 uncultured Colwellia sp. | reverse complement strand
TATCATACTACCAAAATTCACTCGATTTAAAGTGTTTTTTGAGTAAATACTTTAACATTTGATGATTATTTATAATGTCTCTCTTGTAAAAAACTTCTCTAAGCTATTACAATGGCAACAAGAGCAACAAAATCCCCCGAGGTTATCGCGTAACTTATGAGCATAAGAGCAATTTATCCAGGTACTTTTGATCCTGTCACCAATGGCCATTCAGACTTAATAATTAGAGCTAGCCGTTTATTTAGTGAGGTTATTATTGGTGTCGCTTCCAGTCCCAGTAAAAAGCCTCGTTTCACTCTTGAACATAGAGTAGAAATGATTAAAGCAATAACCTCTGAGCTAGATAATGTTAAGGTTGTAGGATTTAGTGGGCTATTAATTGACTTTGCTAAGGACCATCAAGCAAAAGTATTGATACGTGGTTTACGTGCGGTATCTGATTTTGAATATGAATTTCAGCTAGCCAACATGAACCGACAATTATCTCCAGACTTAGAGAGTGTTTTTCTCACTCCCGCAGAAGGTAATTCTTTTATTTCATCAACCCTAGTAAAAGAAGTTTCTCTACATAAAGGTGATGTGAGTAAATTTGTTCATCCTATAGTTAAAGCGGCACTTGATCCAAAATAGCCATATACAAGTTGATTAAAGATTAATTAGCATTAGTTTAGTTAACTAATTTTTTTGACAGTCAGGACAATATACAGAGCTTCGACCTGATTGCTTTATCTCTAACAATGTTGTTTTACAAGACAAACAGTCTTCCCCTGCCCGACCATAAACATTAAGCGATTGTGCAAAATACCCAGGGCGACCATCTGCCTGCGTAAAATCTTTTAGTGTTGTGCCACCTTGCTCAATGGCAGCACTTAACACTTGCTTAATAATATCGGTTAGCTTATCAAAGCGACGCTTACTGATACTTCCTGCTTTTGCTGTGGGTCTTATTCCTGCTTGAAATAAAGCTTCATTGGCGTAAATATTTCCTACACCAACAACAACATGGTTATTCATTAAAAATGTTTTAATGGGCACTTTTCTATTTCTAGACTTAGTGAATAAATGACCATGAGTAAAGTCATCACTTAACGGCTCAGGGCCAAGTTTACTTAATAAGCCTTGTGCATCTTCGTGATTTGCGAGCCATAATACAGCACCAAAACGACGGGGATCATTTAAACGTAAGGCTGTGCCATTAACAAAAATCAAATCAAAATGATCATGTTTAGCTACTGGCGTATCTTTATCAATAACACGAATAGTCCCTGACATTCCTAAATGTAAAAGTAAGGTGCCTGTAGAAAAGCGCACCAATAGATACTTTGCTCTTCTATCAACCCCATGAACCATTTGACCAACAATGCCTTGTACTTCTTCAGGAATAGGCCAACGTAGTCGTGCATTTCGTACAATAACTTTACTCACTGTATTATTGATAATATGAGGACTAATGCCTAAACGGCAGACTTCTACTTCAGGTAACTCAGGCATAATGATTACTTATTGATTAGGAATTAATTGATGAGAAACAGCTTTAGGTAAAGCTAACCACAGTTGCTTTTGTGAGTTAAACACTAATAATTGATCAACAAGTGGATACAATAAATAAACAAGTTCGTTTTCACTTGTCGCTGTATTGATTAAAACTTCAATAGCTTTCATCCCATCTACTTCAATATCATCAGCTTGAACTAAACCTGTAGTCTGCTGCCATGTAAATATCATTTGATCAATTTGTTGGTTGCTTAAATCAAGCAGAACACCTTGGCTGGTCATTTGCCATGCTTTTCCAACACGTTCAAATGCTAACTGTCGATTATCAGAAATATTTACTTTTAACGTTAAAATAATACTATGCTCGGGGAGAAGGGAGGCGTCATTCTCACTTTCACCATCAGGAAATAAACGGTCATTAGTCGCGTTAATAAGTAAAATAATGGTCATGACTGAAAAAATAATGACATTATTCCAAGCGGTACGAGATAGTTTCATAAGTTAACAGGCTTAGCGTAGGTAAGTGGGTTTCAGCTATTCTTTCTTATCATACTGAATTTTTGGCAATAAAAAACCCGGTAAAGACCGGGTTTTTAATAAAAGCTAATATTAATTACTTAATTTTAGCTTCTTTATAGATTACGTGCTTGCGAGCTTTTGGATCAAATTTTTTGATTTCCATTTTCTCTGGCATAGTCTTTTTATTCTTATCAGTAGTATAAAAATGACCAGTACCGGCACTAGAAACTAAACGAATTTTATCGCGCATAATAATTCCTTAATTATTTCAAAAGTTAACGCTAGGTTAAACTTTTTCGCCACGGGCACGGATATCAGTTAATACCTGTCTCTTATACACATCTGACGC
>CAJXUT010000359.1 GCA_913061365.1 uncultured Colwellia sp. | reverse complement strand
AAGAGACAGACTTTATGCTATTTAAATCCTTATAAAAACTAGGATTTCAGCTATAATCAGCCTCATAATTAATTGCCACCTATACAATGGACATCCCCATGGAAAAAACCTTTATTAAAGGAAAAGATTCAGATTTAGAAACCTCTATTTCAACCATGCAAGAAAAATTAAAGTCATTTGGTTTTGATATTGAAGAAGCATCTTGGTTAAACCCAGTTAAGAATTGCTTCTCTGTACATATCAAAGATAGTAGCTGTGGTTTAATGTTTACTAATGGTAAAGGTTCTACTGCTAAATCTTGTTTAGCAAGTGCTTTAGGTGAATACTTTGAACGCTTAAGCTGTAATTATTTTTTTGCTGATTTCTATTTGGGCGATAAAATAAGCCAAGATGAATTTGTTCACTACCCTAATGAAAAATGGTTTTTCAGTGAAGATGAGTCTATGCCTGAAGGCATTATGGATGAAAGCTTATGGCAATATTTTGATCCTGAAAGCGAAATCACAGTAGATAAACTTTACGATATGAATTCAGGTGCTGGCGAAAGAGGCATTTGCGCATTACCTTATACCCGTGAACGTGATCAACAAGATGTTTATATTCCTGTGAGCGTTATTGCCAACGTATTTGTTAGTAATGGTATGTCTGCTGGTAATACTAAAAATGAAGCTCGCGTACAAAGTTTATCAGAAGTTTTTGAGCGTTATGTAAAAAATAAAATAATAGCAGAAGGGATTTGTTTACCAGAAATACCTGTATCTGTTTTAGAGCGTTTCCCTACTATATTAGCGGATATTCGCGAGCTAGAAAGTCATGGCTATCACCTAAGGGTATGTGATGCTTCTTTGGGTGGTTTATATCCAGTTATCAGCGTAACACTGATCAATCCTAAAGATGGTAGTGTTTTCGCCTCTTTTGGTGCTCATCCAAGTTTTGAAGTTGCACTTGAACGTACCGTTACTGAATTACTGCAAGGTAGAAGCCTTGATCAACTTGATGTGTTTCAACCACCAAGCTTTGATGAAGAAGAAATTGCTTCTCCACATAATATCGAATTACATTTCATCGATTCAAGTGGCTTTATTTCATATGAATTCTTTAAAGATGTTCCAGATTTTGATTTTGTTGATTGGGATTTTGATGCCGATACAGGGACTGAATATGATAATTTAGTTACTATCATTCATGATATGGACTTTGATATTTATATTTCTGATTACAACCATCTTAATGTTTATGCTTGTCGTATATTAGTACCTGGCATGTCAGACATTTATCCAGTAGATGAAATTGTTTGGAATAATAATAACGATGGTGCTTTATTTCGTGAAGCATTTTTAACGCTACCTAATTTAGCTAGCGAAGATTGGTTAGATATTCTTGATGGCCTTGATCAAGGTGGCTATAACGATGCGATGGCCGCTGCAGAGTTTATTGGTTTAGCACCAGATCCTGGAACAACTTGGTTTGATCTACGTATTGGTGAAATAAAAGCTATGCTAGCCCTTGCTGCTCAAGATGAACAAGCAATAGACTGGGTAAGTTGGGCATTGCACCTTGATCAAAATAATGAAGAAAACACTCGAAAATATCGTTGCTTACAAGCTCTTTTAGAAATTAAATGGAGCGATGACAGAGAATATCAACCTTACCTTAAGTCACTTGGCTTAATGTACGGTCAGAAAATGATGGAAAACTGTTTAGCAATCGTTGAAGGTGAAGTTATTTTTGATGGTCTACACTGCCCAGGTCTTAGTTTAGAAGGTTTTAAGACCCACGGTAAGTTGTTAGAAGGATATGAGAAACTCCAAGTAGCAAAAAGAAACAACATATAAGCTGTTGCACATTCAAGTAAACTAGATGTCGGGCTATCGCCCGACTATAGTAATAGCTTTTACAGGCTATTACTTATCAGTTGAGTTTTTAAATATGTCTTCAGGCTTAAGCTTTAAAACGCCTCGTTTTGCTTTATTTTGCTCGCTTTGTTGTTTTTTAGGATTAACATAGATAGCACTTGCGTTTGGTCTAGCTCCCTCTACAAAAGGCTCGCTTTTCTTATTTACTTTTTTCGTATTAGGCTTACTCTTAAACTTATGGCTTCCTAACTTTTCTTCTGCTTCAGAGCTACTTTTAACAAATTTTGTCGTTCTAGCTACATGGTACTTTTTATCAATAGCCTGTAAAAGATTACGTAAAACTTGATCTTTACACTCACGATAGTGCTTATGATCAGGTTTTCTAGAAAATGCACTTAGCTCTGGCTTACTTAACCTAAAGTCAACGGTATTAAGTAAAGTAATTAATTCTTCAGCTTTTAAATTAAGTGCTATTTTTAATTTTGTAAGAATTATATTATTGCTGTCTCTTATACACATCTGACGCTGCCGACGAAGAGGATAGTGTAGAT
>CAJXUT010000358.1 GCA_913061365.1 uncultured Colwellia sp. | reverse complement strand
GATCTACACTATCCTCTTCGTCGGCAGCGTCAGATGTGTATAAGAGACAGTAATAGCTCTGGTGGCAGTTTACTATTCGCTAACACATGCTTAATTTTATTCAAAAAATTAGGACGATGTAACTGAGCACTAGAAATATTAACCGAAACTTTAGGAGAGTACTCTAATTGATTTTGCCAAGCTTTGGCTTGCTCACATGCTTGTGCTAATACCCAATCTCCAATATCAACAATAAACCCTATTTCCTCTGCTAAAGGAATAAATTCAAGAGGTGGTATTAAACCTCTTTCAGGATGCTGCCATCGAATAAGCGCTTCTGCTGATTCAACTCTTCCTGTTTTAAGGTTGTGGATAGGTTGATAGTGTAATACTAACTCATTGTTCTTAATGGCTTGTCGTAATTCAACTTCTAAACTTCTTCGTTGTTGTGCTTTTAGGTCCATTTCTTTGGTAAAAAATTGAATATTATTTTTACCTTTCTTTTTTGCTTTATACATAGCGGTATCAGCATTAGCGAGAAGCTCTTCTGATAAACATCCATCGTCAGGAAAAATGGAAATACCAATGCTAGCACTAACGTGCGCCTCTTTTTCTGCTAATTGAAATGGAGTAGCGAGCTCAATAAGTACTTTAGTTGCTACCTTTTCATCACTATAAACATCATTATCCCCACAAAGCATAATGGCAAACTCGTCTCCACTTAATCGAGCAACACTATCAGATTCCCTTACTGCATTTTCAATCCGTTCTGCCGCAAGTTTAAGTAGTAAGTCACCTTTAGAATGTCCAAAGGTATCATTAACATTTTTAAACCCGTCTAAATCAATAAATAATAACGCAACAGTTTTATTTTCACGTTTTGCTACAGTGATACTTTGCTTAAACCGATCAAGAAATAAGTTTCTGTTTGGTAAACCGGTTAAATAATCGTAGTTTGCTTGATGATATATTTTATCTTCAGCTTTTTTTCTCTTGGTAATATCACTAAACAAAGATACATAAGACTCTAATTCACCCGCTTGGTTTCTCAATACAGTGATCGATAACCACTCATAGTATACTTCGCCATTTTTACGACGATTACAAATCTCACCTTGCCATTTTCCATTGACGTTCAATTCATTAGTCATTTCTTTGTAGAACTCATCACTATGATGCCCAGAACCAAGTAGTTCAGGGTTTTTCCCTAAGACTTCAGTTTCTTGGTAACCTGTGATGCGCGTAAAAGCTTTATTAACGGCAATTATCAAATTATTAGCATCAGTAATCATTACGGCTTCAGTAGCCGTTTGAAAAACAGTTGATGCTAAACGTAATTTTTTTTCATCTTCTTTAAATTGCGTTACATCTTCTTTAATCGCAACGTAACTGCTTATTTCATTTCGTGAATTTTTTAGTGGATAAATATTGGCTCTTTCCCAAAAATTTTCTCCGCCCTTTCTTCGGTTATAAAACTCACCAACCCAGTGCTGGCCCGAGGTAATTGTCGCCCATAAATCTTCATATAAAGTAGCATTGTGAAAGCCAGACTTTAATATGCTAGGTTTCTTTCCCACTAATTCAGATGACTTATAGCCACTGCAATCAATAAAACATTGATTAACATAAGTAATAACTCCATTAGCATCAGTAGTTTCAATAGAGACTGGGCTTTGCTCTACTATTTGAGATAATACCGACTTTTGTTCTTCTGCAAGTTTTTTACGCTTTAAAAGGTAAATAAGATAAACCACTAAAAAAAATAAGAAAAGCACACTAAATATAAGAATTTGTATCCGCTCTTTTTTACTTTCATCTAATTGGTTAACCTGCTGCTCTACTAATGTTTCAAGGTTACTTTGGTAATGCCAAAGTGCACGCGTAGATTCTCTTTCTTTAGTGATATCTTGAATAATTGAGTACAATAATTTTTTGCCATTCAAGGTGATCGGTACGGAATAAACAGCAACCGTTTTGGCATCACCATTACCAATTTTATGTCTAAATATAAAATGTTTTCTATTTTCAGATTTGGCTAATGATATTTCTGAAGCAACTTGATCTTTGCTTAATAGGTTAATATCTTGAATAGATAATGTTTCTAAGGTGTTTTGAGGTAAGTCATAAAACTGATGTGCGGCAATATTAGCCTTAACAATCTTTCCTGTGCTTGGTTCAATTAATAACATCACAGCACTGTGTTTATTAAAAATATCGCTAAAGTTGCTATTAGCGTAACTAATAGGCGATAAAATAAGCGTAATAATTAGAATGTGTAATAATCGAATTTTTGGCATTGAAATTCAGCGTTTATAAAAAATAATGTAAAATCTAACGATATCATCCTTTAAAAATACTAATAATTTTATATCAGCTCCATTTCAGGCAGTCATACTAACATAAAATAAAAGTGAAATCTGTCTCTTATACACATCTGACGCTGCCGACGAAGAGGATAGTGTAGATCT
>CAJXUT010000357.1 GCA_913061365.1 uncultured Colwellia sp. | reverse complement strand
AGCGTCAGATGTGTATAAGAGACAGAATTGACGTTGATATTTAGCAGCAGTACCAGTGATACGGCTAGGAACAATTTTACCACTTTCAGTGATATAATTTTTTAATGTTGCAACATCTTTATAATCGATAGAAGTTGCGCCTTCCGCTGTAAAGCGACAAAATTTACGACGTCTAAAAAAACGAGACATAATTTTCTCCGAATTTGGTTTTATCTATGAATTAACATAATAAAACACTAATTAATCATTTCTATTTGTTGAGCATGTAAAACCAATAACGGATTACCGTTTCTTGATTCGTGACGATTAATAAAACCTATCACTTTTACATTTTGTCCAACAATTAATTCACGAGTTAAGTGTGATAAATTGCCTGTAGCAACAACTTGTATTCTGACAAATGCTTGTCGGTTCATAGCTGCTTCATTTTGTATAGACTTATGGTCTATTGAAAACTGACTATGAACAATACCTGCTGGGCTAGTTGAGTGCTTTGGAGTTTTCACTACAGAGCCGGTCAATATTAGGCAATTTTCTTGCAAAGCGTCTTGCGAGCTATCTTGCAAAAAGGTCACAGATTACTTATTCGCTAGCAGCTTCTTCTGATTTTTCTTCTTTAGAAACTTCAGCTGGAGCAGCAGCAACATCTTTCTTAACTTCGCGGCGATCGTCACGACGGTCATCTTTAGTAACAGCCATCGGCGATGCTTCAGTTACTGCAGTTTTAGTGCGCATGATCATATTACGAATAATAACATCGTTATAACGGAAAGAAGTTTCAAGTTCATCAATAACTGACTGTGGCGCTTCAATGTTCATAAGAACATAGTGTGCTTTGTGTAGTTTATTGATTGGATATGCTAATTGACGGCGACCCCAGTCTTCAAGACGGTGAATCTTACCTTCGGCAGCATTAATCAAGTCTGTGTAGCGCTGGATCATACCAGTCACTTGTTCACTCTGATCAGGGTGAACCATAAATACGATTTCGTAATGACGCATTACGAGCTCCTTACGGTTGTAGCCTCATAATCTGGCTCAGCCAAACACCAGTTGAGGCAAGGAACAAAAAGTTCAGGCTGAATTAAGGACGCGTATAATAGAAGAAAGAATCGATAAAAGCAAGTAATCAAACACTATAATGACATGACATTGCCATTAACGTTTAATTGCCCTTGAGAATACTCAAGATTAACACTTATTTCATCTTTTGTTTTGATGAGAAAACCTTGTTCAATATAAGTTTCAATCATGGGTTCTAAGCCCAATTGTGTAAAGAATGCCATTGGCGCTTTACCATGAGCTGTTGCATTAATTGCGGCAACAATTGACATAACATTTGAAGGATCATATTGCTTTTTATCAACTTGTACTTGCATTGCTGATGCAATTTTTCCATGCAATGTTTCTACACTAAAATCCTTAACTTCAATCACAGGATCATGTGCTAACATATTAGTCGTTAACGCAGATATTTTGTTCATATTTGTTTGACTGAAAGCTTCATCATCAGACAATGAGGTTAAAAAGGTGTTGATATCTTGCATTACGTTAATATGTAGGTTTTTAAAAACGATATCTAAATTAACATGTTCTAACTGCTGTCCTAGCGATTCTAATTTATCGATAGCGTAACTGACCGTAATGTTCATTAAGTCTTTTTCTACCGATGACATAACACTGATAAGTGCGTTATCTACTAACAATACTGGGTTATTCGTAGCATCTTTAGATTCTATAGAAGAAAGTACAAAATCAAAGTTCCCCGTAGAAATAGCATTACCTTGATAATAGCTGCCAGAAACTAAGGTTTGATCTAAAGAAAAACTAACAGGCCCAATAGCAAAGCTTTCCTCAGCAGTGGTTGCTGTTAGACCACCCCAATTAAAGTCACCATAGAGTTTAGTTTCATTCTCTAATACAAATTTACCAAAAGCTTTTGCTGATACAATGGTATTTCCATCAACCTCTTTACTGGCTTCATCTATTGCGATATGTGTAATAATATCTCGAGAAAACGTCAGTAATGCAGAAATATGGATTTTATGTTTAATAAAATCTTCAATCTCTTTATCTGCGGTTAAATCCATAAAATCAAAGCTGGATTTAGAGTGACTTAACGCAAAATTTAGCCCCTCATCAGTGAAAACTATTGGCCCGAAAGATAAGTTGTCTTCAACAATAATATTAAAATCTTCAATTTCTTCATGGTGAAATAAAACTGTCATCTTAATCACCGCATTACCGCTAAACCAACCTCGATTAAAAGTAGCTGATTGAATAGTAATTGCAGGATTTTCATTAATTTTATCTAGCGCTATTTGATATTCTTTTTCAACAATCTCACCAATAAATTTAGGTGATATCAAAATACCAGCGATTAACAAAAGAATAATAATAAAAAGTTTTTTCATGTAGGTTCATCCTTGGATAACCTGTCTCTTATACACATCTGACG
>CAJXUT010000356.1 GCA_913061365.1 uncultured Colwellia sp. | reverse complement strand
GATCTACACTATCCTCTTCGTCGGCAGCGTCAGATGTGTATAAGAGACAGTGCTAGTTATTTCCATTCTTAATACGATGAGCATATATATACTTAAATTATTAAGTATGACTATTTCATTCTAGCAACAAATGCTTTTATCAAAGTACGCTACATCCAAACAAGCAAGGCAAGTGAGGAAAATATGACCCAAACAATTCAATTATCAGGTTTAACTATAAATGAAAATCTACATGATTTTATTGAACGTGAAGCGCTACCAGAAACAGGTATAGCATCAGCAGATTTTTGGCAGTCTTTTGCTAAAATTATTCACGACCTTTCTGATGAAAATGCACAGTTACTTGCTAAAAGAGAAGATCTTCAAACCCAAATTGACACGTGGCATACAAATAATTCTGGCGATAAGTTTAACTTTGCTAGCTATAAAGAATTTTTAACTGAAATAGGTTATCTAGCACCTGTAGTAGAAGACTTTTCTATTAGTACAGAAAATATTGATGCTGAATTAGCAAGTATTGCAGGTCCTCAACTTGTTGTGCCTATCATGAATGCTCGTTTTGCTTTAAACGCAGTTAACGCACGTTGGGGCAGCTTATATGACGCGCTTTATGGCACTGACGTTATAAGTACTGATGACGGCGCAGAAAAATCAGGTAGCTATAACCCTGTTCGTGGCGCAAAAGTGATTACTTACGCTAAAGAATTTTTAGACCAAGCTATTCCATTAACCAACGGTAGCCATCAAGATGCTGTCGCTTATCACTTAAACGAACAACAATTAATGGTAAGTTTAGCTAATGGTGAGCAAAGCTCTTTAAAAGATAGCGAAGCTTTTATCGGCTTTACTGGCAGTATCAGTCAACCTGATACTTTAGCCTTCAGGCATAATGGTTTACATCTTGAACTAGTTTTTGATGCGAATAGCGTGATTGGAAAATCAGAGCCTTCTACTTTAAGTGATATTAAACTTGAATCAGCACTTACCACAATAATGGACTGTGAAGATTCTGTAGCAGCTGTTGATGGCGAAGATAAAGTTATTGCCTATCGCAACTGGTTAGGATTAATGCAAGGTACGTTAACAGAAGAAATCAATAAAAACGGCCAAGAATTTACCCGTAAAATGAATAGCGATCGTAATTACCAATCATTATCAGGTGATTCAATCCAGCTTAAAGGTCGTAGTTTGATGTTCGTACGAAATGTTGGTCATCTTATGACTAACAACGCCATTATTGACGAAAAAGGCCAAGAAGTACCTGAAGGCATAATGGATGCAGTAGTTACATCATTAATCGCCTTACATGATTTAAAAGGTAATAGTGAACTAAGTAACAGCAATGAAGCATCAATCTATATCGTTAAACCTAAAATGCACGGTCCTGATGAAGTACAGTTTGCTGATACTTTATTTGCACGTGTAGAAGATGCGCTTTCGTTACCACGTAATACCATCAAAATGGGTATTATGGACGAAGAAAGACGTACAAGTGTTAACTTGAAAAACTGTATTCATGCTGCAAAAGAACGTGTTGTATTCATTAATACCGGATTTTTAGATAGAACGGGTGATGAAATTCATACTTCAATGGCTGCAGGTCCTATGGCGCGTAAAGCAGACATCAAATTAACACCTTGGATTGGTGCTTATGAAAATAACAATGTTGATGTGGGTTTAGCTTGTGGCTTTAGCCAAAAGGCTCAAATAGGTAAAGGTATGTGGCCAATTCCAGATCAAATGGCTAACATGATCGCAACCAAAATTAACCATGTAGAAGCAGGTGCAAACACTGCTTGGGTTCCTTCTCCAACCGCAGCAACACTGCACGCATTACATTACCATCGTATTGATGTTTTCTCATTGCAAAAAGACTTAATGCAACGAGAAAGTGCAAACTTAGATGATATATTAACCATTCCATTAGCAACAGACACTAACTGGAGCGAAAAGGAAATATCTGAAGAATTAGATAACAACGCTCAAGGCATTTTAGGCTATGTAGTGCGTTGGATAGACCAAGGTGTTGGTTGTTCTAAAGTACCTGATATCAATGATGTTGGCTTAATGGAAGATAGAGCAACATTACGTATCTCCAGTCAACATATGGCTAACTGGTTGCATCATGGCATCTGTACTAAAGAGCAAGTACAAGCAAGTTTAGAAAAAATGGCTAAAATTGTTGATACTCAAAATGCTAATGATCCAAGTTATCAAGCAATGAGTGATAATTTTGAAAATAGCATAGCCTTTAAAGCAGCATCTGCATTAGTATTTCAAGGTGCTGAACAACCTAGTGGCTACACTGAGCCTTTATTGCATAAGTGTCGTTTAGATAAAAAACAAGAGCTTGCAAACAACTCGTAAATATATTTCTATTTACAGATAGATAAGTGGTCACCTAAGTGAGTACTTATTTATCAAGCATAATCAAAGCAAATGATACGACACTGTTACTGTCTCTTATACACATCTCCGAGCCCACGAGACGTAGAGGAATCTCGTATG
>CAJXUT010000355.1 GCA_913061365.1 uncultured Colwellia sp. | reverse complement strand
ACGAGATTCCTCTACGTCTCGTGGGCTCGGAGATGTGTATAAGAGACAGGTTTTGAAGCATTAAAAGCTGTAAGTGATGTGGGTGATATAGTAGCCAAAAATATTGTTAACTTCTTTAAAGAATCTCATAACGTAGAAGTCGTTTCTAATTTAGATGAAATAATGACATGGCCAGAAATTATTGAGAAAAGTGCTGACGAACAACCATTAGCAGAGAAAATATTTGTATTAACGGGAACGTTAACTCAAATGGGACGAAGTGAAGCAAAAGCTGCATTGCAATCACTAGGCGCTAAAGTATCAGGGAGCGTTTCTGCAAAAACTCACTATCTGGTTGCAGGCGAAAAGTCAGGTTCTAAATTAACTAAAGCACAAGATTTAGGTGTAACAATATTAACCGAAGATGACTTAGTTAACTTATTGAAGGAGCATAATTAATATGCACTGCAAAAGCGATTTATCAGAGAAAATAATGTTTAATTTATTTTTACTGGTTTTGGTATGGATAGCGCAAGTTATGCTTTCTGCTAATGTCGCTTATGCAAACAAAGTACAGTTTACTGACAAGCAAGCAAGGGCATTACAGTCATTAAGTACAGATTCACAAAGTAAAACGGCAAAGTCATTACGATTAAAAATAGCTGAATTGCATGATAACCAAGGGCAAAAATATTTAGGGGCTTTAGTCAGTAGAGCTGAGCTATTACCCTACCTGACAAAAATGCAGCAATTATTGGGTGATGACTTTAATCATTATCGAGCTTTACAAGCAGCACGTGATAAACAGTTATTTCATTTAACTGTACTCAGCCCTCATGAATATCAACTGGCTGATAAAGGGATAATTTCTGAGCTACTAGCAACTGATGGCAGTCATTCACTTTTGAATAAAATAAATGTTACTTTGTTTGGCTTAGGTAAGGTGGCTAAAAAGAATAAAACTACATTTTTTGTTGTTGCTCAAAGTGCTGATGCTCAGTTAATACGACAACGATTTATTCTTTCTGCTAAAGACTTTCATATTACACTCGGCTTTAACCCAAGTGATATTTATGGCATTGAAAAAGGGCTTTCAACCTTAGTTGATTGATAGCCCCATTTTTTAGAACAAACTCATTTAATTCTTATAAAGTCTGTTGGCTAGTTTTTGGTTATTCTCCAAAAAGCAAACCCTGCAACAAAGAATAAAATCATAGGATAGAAAGCATGAGAAACAACCGCTATTGGAGAGATACCTAAGGTGGTTCCTAAAAGTAATGCTTGTGCACCATAAGGTAATAACCCCTGGTTAATACAAGCAAAAATATCAAGTAAGCTAGCCGATTGTGCAGGTTTTAGTTCTCCCTCTGTTGCCAACTCTTTCGCCGTTTCACCTGTGACTATAATTGATACCGTATTGTTAGCTGTAAAGAAGTTACAACAAAAAGTTAAGCCAGCGATACCAAAGCCTGCAGCACGCTTTTTGTTATTTGGACTTAATTTTCTTGCTAATGATTCAATGCCCGTTGTTAAGGAAGCTAAACCTCCTTGATGCCTCACTAATTCGCTTAAGCCGCCAATAAATAGTGATAATATGAAGATGTCTTGCATGCTAGAGAAACCCGCATTTATATCACTGATCCAAGACGATAATTGGTAACCACTACTTACCATCCCAATGGCAGCAGCAAGTATTATTCCTATTGTTAATACAACTAGAACGTTAATGCCAGATAAAGCCAAAACTAAAATAATAATATAAGGAACAAGGCCAATGAATGCAGCATCGTTGGTTACTTCATAATTAATACTTTGACCTAGCAGAGTAAAAATAAGTAAACATAATATGGCTGCAGGTATTGCAAATTTAAAGTTTACTTTAAACTTATCTCTCATCTGAGCCCCCTGACTACGCGTAGAAGCAATGGTAGTATCAGAAATAATTGACAAGTTATCGCCAAAAATAGCGCCTGAAATTAAACAACCAGCGACTACGGCAGAATCAAGTCCTGCGGAATCAATAAAGCCTAATGCAATAGGAGCAATTGCAGCAATTGTGCCCATAGCAGATCCCATAGCCGTCGATAAAAAGGCGGCAACTAGAAATATTCCTGGTAACAATAAATAAGAAGGAAATATCGCCAAACCTAATTGCACACTCGCATCAACGCTACCAGTGGCTTTCGCTACACTTGCAAAAGCACCAGCTAAAAGATAAATAACACACATGGTGACGATATTTGCATGACCCGCGCCATTAATAAACTGGCCTATTTGTGTCTCAATAGTTTCTTTTGATAGTACTTTTCCTAAATAGATAGAAACGAAAACAGCAGGAATAATAGCAATACTGGCAGGCAGTTGATAAAAAGCAAATTCAACGCCTTGTAAAGTAAGAATGATACCCGTACCAAGAAAAACACCGAGAAACACAAGGAAGGGCAGTAAAGCAATAATGCTTTTTTTATCAGATTTTGGATGCTCTATAGATTTACTATTCATAAACTTTATTATAATTATGGTAAAAATTAATCTGTCTCTT
>CAJXUT010000354.1 GCA_913061365.1 uncultured Colwellia sp. | reverse complement strand
CTGGAGTTTCTCGGCTGTAGTATATATCTAGCCATGTTTTAACTAGTATTCTAGGCGGTTTGGTAAGTGGCATAATTTAGCTATCCTTGCTGAATGAATTTTAAGTGTAGATCAGAAAATGAATAATGCTAGTCAGAAAGAAGAGCTTAAGGTGTATTGATATGGGCTTTATTTTACCATTTTGTAAATCAGTTGTTCTACCTAATCACACTAGAACTGCCAATCAATATGCGTGTCGTCTCTTTAACATTATGCTGTAAGCTTTTTCAAACCCATTTAGAGTGAAAACAGTTTTAATTGGTGAAGTGCTCTTTAACCGATCTACTAATACCTTTAACTCCCTCCCTTTAACTAACTCACTAACCATAAAATTTTTTGCTTTTTCTGATGTAGGAAAAAGTATAGCTTGTGATAAATTAAAAACGGTCTTTTCTTTCCCGTCTGTCATTTCCCAATCTAATTCATATGAGCACCTCAACGAAAACTTTAAAAACTCATTATTTATATTAACAAGGCCAAAGCTTTTATCTATAGCACTACCATATTTTTTTTGTTTAATAGGACAGTGTAAACTCTTTTCATAATCAGATAATGTAAGTGCAATAAAGCCCCCTTTTTGATGATAAGCTATATTAGCTATATAAAGACTATTAAAACTAGAATCTTTCTTTTCTATCGATATATAATCCCCTTTACTATCACGTACCTCCCACTCTTCTGATAAAACATCAAAATTAAAAATTACAAGTAAAGTACTGATTATTATGAATTTCATTTGTACTCCTAAGGTTCCTAGTTATTACTATCGTTGAAGTGATTGATGGGTACTAAACAAGTTAAGCTCTGTTGATGCATTCCAATCTGTCCTCAATTGATTACACTCCTTGAATTCATCTATCATCATACTCTCATTAAGTGCTTTATTCGCTAGAATATTTAAACATTCAAAATCAAAATTCAGTCAACTTGAAGATATTTTTCAGCCTCATAAACAGAACGGAAGTTATTCAGTAGCAAGGCTTTCGTTAAGTTTAATGCTGCGAATGACAACTGGTGTGATGCTTGTGCTAGAGGCCACTATTGCCACAAAGCGGTCATGGCTCATTCAGGTGATATAGTCGTTTAGGATTAGATTTTGTATCGGTAACGCCTCTTAGTGACTTATAGTGTTTTTAAAACTGAACTTTAATGTCTTTTTTAGTGCCATTTCTTACAACCGTTAATGTGGAGTATTGAGCATGGCTTGAAACACTGCCCATTAAGTTAACACCATGTTCTGTGTTTTTAATTAATTGACCGTCAACTGCTGTGAGAAAATCACCAACGAGAACATTAGAATAAAAAGCAGGGCTATCTTCGATAACTACTTTAACTTGAACACCTGTATTACGTTCTAATAAGTTTCTTTGTTCAGGTGTTAAATCAGAAAATAAGACACCAAATTTATATTTTTTATTGGATTTAATAAAGTAAACAGCACCTTGATCATATCGTCGCTGATTAGTTGTAATTGGAACAGCTTTTGTACCATATGTTGTTGATGTACCGTTATATGTTCCATTTGTATTACTGCTACCAATATATGAACCATTACTTCTATAAGTTGTATTAGTATTTGCTGTTCCTGAATGATAAGTAGTCTTGTTATCAGGAAGCAACAAAGTTGATGTGGTCGTTTGTGTATTGGTATATTTAGAAGATACGAGAACTACTGTTGCTCCAACAAATTTAGCCTGAGCACCTGCATTTTTAGTATTTTCATAGCCCCCATTGAATGAGGAGTAGCCAACAGGTATGTAATTTTTAGATTGGAGAACTAAGGTATCTCTTTCAAAGTTATCTGAACCATAAATTTTTACTTCTTCACCTTCTTGAAGTAATTCGACATCTGATAATGTTTGGGTATCAACATAAGGGGTATAAAATGTCTTATATCCACTTTGAGCACAGCTTTGAACTAGTAAAGCTAAAAAAATAATACTTAGATATTTCATCGACTCTTCCTTAAACACTTAACACCCAAATAACAGGCTAAGTAATGGTTGGCTATAATTGTGGATCGAAGCGAAACGTAGCCAACTGTTACGTGTCCTTGTTTATTTAGTTATGTTTATTTTCTAGTATTATCAGGTAATTCTTTTTGAAGTCTATCAATAAGAAATTCTTCTAGAGCACTCGCTTCGAAAAAACTTGAATCTGGAACACCCCACGCAACAAAGTGAGTGGGATCTTTTGTCCAGCTGTCCTTTGTTCCTCCATAAGAAAAATCATCACGAATTACGAAGTAGTCATTCATACGATGGCAAAGAACTCTGGTTTTTCCTGTAACTTTACCGATATATAGAAGTTCATCATTATGAAAGATCCCATATACCCCCTTATGTGTTGTCATCACTTGAGGCCAAAACTCTCTACACCCAAGTTCATATGGTTTAACAAATTGAAACGGTTCTAGGTTTGAACCTCGAAAGTTGCTTTCAAACTCAGAAACCAACCCCTTTAAATTTTGCAGATTTGCCATTGGGCACCTTATAAACGCCCTGTTAAGGCTGTCTCTTATACACATCTGACGCTGCCGACGA
>CAJXUT010000353.1 GCA_913061365.1 uncultured Colwellia sp. | reverse complement strand
GACCACCGAGATCTACACTATCCTCTTCGTCGGCAGCCGTCAGATGTGTATAAGAGACAGATTCATTAAGTTTAACTGACAATAGCATTGTTAAAGAGTTTGTTAATTTCACTTTCACTATATTTTAGATTTTTTGATAACACCTGATAGCTATGCTGCCCTAAATCGGGTGAAGCACTGTTATATTGCAAAGGTGTTGCAGAAAGGTTGATAGGAGAAGCAACCGTTTTTATTAGTTCTCCATGGTTATTCGCCACTTCTTTTACCATTTCACGATGTTTTATTTGCGGGTGGTTAAAAACCTGCTCTAAAGTGTTTACCGCACCACAAGGCACAGAAACCTGCTCAAGTTTTCTAATCCACCATTGTGTTGTATTTAAAGCCATTTTGCTTGCAACAATAGGGATTAACTCTTTTCGATTGTTAACACGCTGGGCGTTGGTTGCAAATTTAGGATCGTCAGCAAGGTCAGAACAGCCAGCTACTTTACAGAATTTAATAAATTGATTGTCGTTGCCTACAGCTAAAATAATACTGCCATTTTGCGTTGCGAAAGTTTGATACGGAACTATATTAGGGTGCCCGTTACCTAATCTTTGTGGGTTTTCACCTGTAGCTAAGTAATTCATTCCTTGGTTGGCAAGGGTAGCTGCTTGTACATCAAGCAAGGCTATATCAATATGTTGCCCTTCATGAGTATGGGTTCGTGCCATTAGTGCAGCTAATATTGCATTACAGCTGTATAAACCCGTCATAACATCAACAAGAGCGACACCGACTTTCATTGGGGAGCCATCGGGCTCTCCAGTGACGCTCATCAAGCCACCTTCACCTTGAATCATCGCATCATAACCAGCCTTGTGAGCACTTGGGCCACTCTGTCCAAAGCCAGTAATAGAGCAATACACTAATTGAGGGTTGAGTGTTTTTATTGTTTGATAATCAAGCCCGTATTTGGCAAGACCACCTACTTTATAGTTCTCAATGAGAACGTCAGCCTGCAAGATAAGATCTTTGATTACTTGCTGACCTTGCGCCTGAGTAATATCAATAGCAAGGGACTGTTTATTTCGATTAACACAATGAAAGTATGCTGCTTGTGGCGGTTGTTCTTTGGTCGCTTCTTTAACAAAAGGAGGCCCCCAAAAACGTGTGTCGTCACCTTTAAGTGGTCGCTCAATTTTTATTACTTCAGCGCCCATATCAGCCAACATTTGAGAGGCCCAAGGGCCTGCCAAAATGCGGCTTAAGTCAACCACTTTGATATCTTTCAATGCAGTAGTCATTAGCAGAAAGCCTGATATCCAGTGATAGCACGGCCTAAAATTAATGCGTGAATATCATGGGTGCCTTCATAAGTGTTTACCGCTTCAAGGTTCATCATGTGGCGGATTACACCAAACTCATCACTAATACCGTTACCGCCATGCATATCTCGAGCAACACGTGCAATATCAAGAGACTTGCCACAGTTGTTTCGTTTCATTAAAGAGATAAGCTCAACAGGGCATTGATCCGCATCCATTAAGCGTCCCATTTGCAAACACCCTTGTAAACCTAAACTTATCTCGGTTTGCATATCAGCTAATTTCTTTTGAATTAATTGATTAGATGCCAGTGGACGGCCAAATTGCTTGCGATCAATTGCGTAGCTGCGAGCTGAATTAAAACAAAACTCTGCAGCACCTAGTGCTCCCCAAGCAATACCGAATCGGGCTTTATTTAGGCAGCCAAAAGGACCTGCTAACCCTGAAATTTCTGGGAACATATTTTCATCAGGAACGAAAACGTTATCCATAACAATTTCACCCGTGATTGAGGCACGCAAAGAAAATTTCCCCTCAATTTTTGGTGCAGATAAACCTTCCATACCTTTTTCTAGTACAAAACCTCGAATTTTCTTATCTAACTTTGCCCAAATAACAAATACATCAGCAATTGGTGAGTTTGTTATCCACATTTTATTACCCGTTATACGATAACCACCATCAACTTTAGTTGCATAGGTTGTCATTGATGCTGGATCACTACCTGAGTTAGGCTCTGTTAAACCAAAGCAGCCAACCCATTCACCAGAGGCTAATTTAGGTAAGTACTTCATTCGTTGCTCTTCTGTACCATAAGCATAAATAGGGTGCATTACTAATGATGATTGCACACTCATTGCACTGCGGTAGCCACTATCAACACGTTCTACTTCTCGTGCTATTAAACCGTAACTAACATAGTTAACTTCACTGCCGCCATATTTTGCAGGTAAGGTTGCACCTAATAAACCTAGCTCACCAAGCTCTCGCATAATTTCGCGGTCAAAAACTTCATTTCTGTTGGCTTCTAGAACGCGAGGTAGTAACTTTTCTTGGCAATAGTCATGAGCTGTATCACGAATCATACGTTCTTCATCTGTTAGTTGATTATCAAGAAATAATGGATCCTGCCAGTTAAAAGGGGTTAATGCTTGACTCATGTTATTACTCCGAATGTACTTCATTGTGTATTGAAAATTTATTTTTACACTCTATCTAATTAAACTGAATAGATACTGTCTCTTATACACATCTGACGCTGCCGACGAAGAGGATAG
>CAJXUT010000352.1 GCA_913061365.1 uncultured Colwellia sp. | reverse complement strand
AGATCTACACTATCCTCTTCGTCGGCAGCGTCAGATGTGTATAAGAGACAGGTGTTAATTTACATAATCTTTGTGATGCTAATCATACTTTTGCTAAACAATCCTGGAAAGCTCAAGTAGAAGAAATTACCTATAAAGCAGTTATTACTTGATGAATTTTTATTTTTAATTCGTTACAATATTTTATAAAGCTCTATGTCTGTCATAATGATTTTATAGATAAATTTAAGGAATAAAAATGAAAGTAGGGATCATCGTAGGTACCCGCCCTGAAATAATTAAAATGGCTCCAGTTATTCGCGAATGTGAAGACAGAGAAATTCCCTATTTTATTATTCATTCCAATCAACACTACTCAAAAGAAATGGATAGTATCTTTTTTGAGGAATTACATTTACCAGCTCCACACTATAACTTAGGTGTTGGCTCTGGCTTGCATAGTAATCAAACAGGTAATATTCTAATAAAAATGGAGCCTATTTTATTAGAAGAAAAACCTGATGTGGTATTAGTGCAAGGTGACACTAATACGGTGTTAGCAGGTGCTTTAACCGCTTCAAAATTAAATATAAAAGTTGGGCATATTGAAGCAGGCTTACGTAGCTATGATCGAACCATGCCTGAAGAAACAAACCGAATAATGACTGATCACATCAGTGAGTATTTATTTGCGGTTACGAGTAATCAAGAGAAAATCTTGAAGTCGGAAGGTATTGACCATAAAAAAATTCACACGGTTGGTAACACTGTTTCTGACTCCCTTTTTCAGCATTTAGAAATTTCAGCGAAAACCAGTACTATTTTAACAGATCTTGAATTATCAGCAGGTGAATACTTTTTAGTTACTGCCCATCGCGCTTCTAATGTAGATGTTGCTGCTAATTTGATGGAGCTATTGCATTTATTTGACGAAATGCATGCTAATTATACTGGTACAATTGTTTGGCCAATTCACCCTAGAACTCAGTCAAAATTAAAAGAATTTAATATTAAATTACCTGATTATCTACAGTTAATTCCACCAGTAGGTTACTTAGATTTTATTCAATTACAAAAGCATGCTAAGTTAATTTTGACGGATTCTGGTGGTATTCAAGAAGAAGCCTGTTTATTGGGGGTTCCAAGCCTTACATTAAGAGAAAATACGGAGCGTCCTGAAGCAGTTGACGTTGGTGCAAGTGAGCTTGTAGGTCGAGATGCAGTTAAAGCGGTAACAGCAGCCAAACAGTGGTTAAGTCGTGACAATTACTCTTGGGATAATCCTTTTGGTGATGGACATGTTGCACGCTCAATTATTGATATCATTGTTAATGATAATATACAGGCGGAAGAACTACCTATCGTAGCAAGAAATGAAACTATTGCCGTGATAGGTATGGGCTATATGGGATTACCTATTTCGAGTCTTATTGCCCAAGCTGGTTACTCTGTCACTGGGGTTGATTTAAGCCAAGATAAAGTTGATTCTATTAATCGTGGTGAGTGTCCATTTGATGAAGTAGGCATGCCAGAATTAATTCAAAAAGTTGTTACTCAAGGTTTCTTAAAAGCTTCTACTGAAATACCTTCAAGTGAAACGTACCTCGTTGCAGTTCCTACACCTCACAAAAATAACAGCTGTGATCGTAGTTATGTATTTAGTGCTGTAGATGCTATTGCAAAAGTAGCTAAAGATGGTCAGACAGTTATTGTTGAATCGACTATTTCACCGCAAACAAGTGTTGCTGTTGAAAAACGATTTGCTGCGGCAGGTTTGAATATTGATGTTGTCCATTGTCCAGAGCGGGCTATTCCAGGCGAGACTCTTCATGAACTAGTCAATAATGATCGAATTATTGGTGCATCTAATGCAAAAGCTCAGCAAAAAGTGAAAGCAATTTATCAAAGTTTTGTTAGCGGCGAAGTTTTCTTAACCGACTTAACAACAGCAGAGTGTATAAAGTTAGTTGAAAATACTTCTCGAGATGTTGGCATTGCCTTTGCTAATGAATTAGCAGAGATAGCTAAAGAGCTAAATGTTGATGTCTATGAAGTTATCCGTTTAGCTAATCGTCATCCTCGAGTAAATGTACTTAATCCAGGGCCCGGTGTTGGTGGTCATTGTATTCCAATTGACCCATGGTTCTTGGTTGAAAATACAGAGTCAGGAGAGTTAGTCCGCTTAGCTCGTAAGGTTAATGATGAAAGACCTCTTATTATTGCTGATAATGTTATGAGTAAAGCTGAAGAGGTTTCGGGTAAAAATATTGGTATTTTAGGTGTAGCGTATAAGCCTAATGTTGATGACTGTAGAGAAACACCTGCAGAGCCAATACTACAGAGTATTCAATCAAAAGGCTTTAATGTTAAATATCACGATGAACATGTTCCTACTTGGGAGTGTGAGAGAATAGTGAGTATTGAAGAAATGCTTGAATGGGCTGACGTAGTTGTAATTGTTACAGGCCACGAAAGCTATAAGACATTAACGTTAAATGACAATATTATTGATGCTTGTGGAGTATTAACATAAGCCTGATAATGTAATCACTCATTTTTATATTAAAAAGCTCTGTTAATAATGACAGAGCTTTTTTAGTTTTATTAGCTCTAAAACCTGTCTCTTATACACATCTCCGAGCCCACGAGACGTAGAGGAATCTCGT
>CAJXUT010000351.1 GCA_913061365.1 uncultured Colwellia sp. | reverse complement strand
AATAAGAACAATCGATCCAATAATACAAATTAAGATTGTTACTAATAAAACTAAAAATATACTCTTTTTCGAAAGACTAATTTCTTCTTCAAAATCTTTTGATAGTACGTTGATACTTTTATTGGCAACAACAATATCAGCACTGAGCGCATTGACACTATTTAGATCTTCCGATAACTGATTAATTCCTGCTACTTGTTTATTTACATTTGCGGTGAAACTTTTCATTTTTGCAACAACATTAACTAAACTCACTAATGCTTCACGTCGCATACTTTCTTCAATATCCCCAACTGAGTCAGTAACATCTTCAAGCGTATCTTTGGCTAATCCTTCAGGAAACTCATCACCAATAAGACTAATTTCTTCAGTTAACTCATTAAGGGTTGAGGATAGTCCTTTAATTTTTCTTTCCAATACTCTCACATTCATATTGGTATTATTGATATCATCAACTAACAAAAGCATTTCAGCTGAAATTTTAGTTAAATTTGCATTAACTTCAATCACTTCTACTTTAGACTTTCTTGAGTTTTCAACCCCCGTATTTGACTTTTGAACAATATGTGAAAATCCTGAACTTAAATTCCCAAAAGAGTAAACGGCAATTAACAAAACACATAAAAGTAAAACACAGATGACACCGCCCCCACCTAACAACTTTAATCTTATTGTCATAATATAATCCTTTCACTCCATTTTAGGGAAACAAGCCTATCTATTTATTTGACTCTTTTTCATATAAACCAACAGCTTTATTCATTTCTTTTAAAAGAGGTAAGTTTTTATTTGCTAATAAAGATATTTTATCTTTTGTAATTTGCTTAGTTTTGTAATTTGCAGCAAATTCTACAATTGGTTTAAATTCAACCCAAAGTTTATTCACCACAGCAAGCTGTTTAACAATATGCGGTGTTTTTGTTGGAGGTAAACCTAAGCTGTCATCACCATCTTTCAAACCTTTTAAGGTTCTTTCGAAAAGAGTGTATGTTTCTAATAAACCAAGTTTGTTATTTTCGAAATCATGATTATAAGCAACTAATAAAAATTCTTTACTCATCTTCTGAGTAAGCATACGCTGCTTTCCTGATAAATTTATGGTTGCAGCTAAGCCTGGGTCACCTTTTAAACCGCCTTTTTTTGCATCTTTTTCATATAAACCAACTGCTTTGTTCATTTGCTTCAATAACGGTAAGTTTTGCTCTGCAACCAGTGCAACTTGCTCTGCACTAACATTTCCCGATGCGATGATTGATTTCACAGTGGGATAAAAGTTTTTCCAAATTTTTTCTATTTTGTCGAGTTGACGAAGTATTCTTTTCTTTGTGGTTGCGGGTAAGTGAAGGTCATCACTTCCATTTCTCAAACCATCGAGTGTTTTATCAAATAAATTTGATGTGTTAGTTAAATTAATAATGTTCTTATCTTTATCTTCATTCAACGCAATAAGCATAATTTCTTTTGACATTTTTTGCGTTAGCATACGCTGCTTACCAGATAAATTGAGTACAGTTCCATATTCTGCAGAAGTTGGTCCTGCCGCAAAAGCATTATTTAAAGACACTAGATAAACAAAAGAAAACACCAAAATTGAAAGGGTGCGAATTAGTGATTTTTTGAGATTTAAGAATTGCATTTGTATTCCTTAAAATTAAATTCATACTAACGTATAGGTTTTAAACACTCATTTTGAGTATATAACTAAAATAATATAACAATATAATAAATAAAAACAAATAATGCCTTTGATCTCTATCAACTTAGCTTAAACCCATTATTCAATTTTTTAGGATGCTGGGTTACTTTGTTAGTATTTAGTGATATCACAGAAGTAAGTATTACCTTTAAAAGTGATAACGGTACAGCTTCACTATGAGATTTTTCATCAATTGCTGGCGCTGTACCAAAAATAGTATGGCTGACTTTTCTAAAGGCTTCTATTTTACAATGCGTTATTAGGGATTTCCAAACGGATTGATTACGATAGTAATAGATACCATTACGGTGATGAAAATAAGGTACTTTAGTTGCGAGCATGTAGCACCCTATTTAGCAAAATAGCTAAAGGATGTAAAGTCATTGAAAATGTTGATACAATCATCCTTTGACAAAACATCCTCATAAAAAAGACGTAGAATCAACGTAATACAAAAAAACAACCATCACTTGACACAATAAAATACAACCATCTGTTGACAATTTTTATGTAATAAAAAAACATATGTAATTAAACTACATATGTTTTTTATTGTTTAACTACCTACTCGGCAGAGTGTTGTTTGATAAGGTTGATAACTTCCAGATCTTTTATAAACTATCTATACGACAGTGCAAAGAGGATTATAGGCCTCTTTGCGCTGTCATTGCAATTTTCATGGGCTCTAAAACCAAACAAATTTGAGTGAAGTAATCCCAGTACTTTTTTAAGCAAATATTTATCGGTTATATTTTACTAATTCATTATCAATATTTATAACTCCCTCTTCCAGAAGCTCTTGAATATACTTTTGAACTTCTAGCTCTACATTCTTCTTAACTCTCATGTATGTTTTTATATGATTACATAAAGCATCAAGACTTTTAGGTCTAGCGGGAACTGGCATATAAGTTATGTTATTAATTAGATGAGGAGTTTTCTTTCTGTCTCTTATACACATCTCCGAGCCCACGAGACGTAGAGGAATCTCGT
>CAJXUT010000350.1 GCA_913061365.1 uncultured Colwellia sp. | reverse complement strand
ACGAGATTCCTCTACGTCTCGTGGGCTCGGAGATGTGTATAAGAGACAGCTTTAAAAATTATGCCTGAAACTCATGAAAATATAACTTATCAAAGTTTTGATTTCGATAAATTTGAATTATTTTATAAGTTTAAAGATAAATATTCTTTATTTGAGTTAAGCGTTGATTGGCTATTAGCGACTATAAAGCACATGGGAGAAAGCTCATCCTTAATTTGTGTACATTGTTTATTGCAAGATGACAAAATACTTGTTGCTTGGCCTTTAGTTCAACATAAAACTGGTATTGTTTTTAATGTACAGTCGTTGACGAGTTTCTATTCTTCAGTTTCCGAACCTTTTTATGATTCGCCTAAAAATCAGCAGCGATATTTAGAAATATTATTTAAAGAGGTTTGTTCGCATAATCAGTGGGATAAGTTTACCTTAGGTCCTCTGGAGTTCATTAACTATTCTGCTATTGAACAGAATCAATACAGTAAAATTTATAGTGAAACTGATAATTGGTATGAAGATGATATACAGTCTTTTCAACAATACTATGATGAAAGGCCAAGCCGATTAAAGAACACAATTAAGCGACGTGAAAAGCAATTAATAAAAAAGCATAAGCATCACATTAAGGTTGTTACCTGTAAAAAAGAGTTCGATTTATTTTTCTCATGTTATAAGTCTATCTATGAAAAGAGTTGGAAAGGTGAAGAATATAGTTATGATTTCATTGAGCAAGTCTGCTTAAAAGCAATCAATGAAAATAAACTAAGGTTTGGGCTGCTTATTGTAGATAACAAGGCAGTTGCAGCTCAAATATGGTTTTTGCAAGGAGGTGTAGCATCAATATTTAAACTTGCTTACGATCCACAGTATCAAAACTTTTCCGTAGGCTCTATTTTATCAATGGCGTTATCCCAACATGTTATTGATGTAGATAAAGTACATACAATCGAGTTTGGTATGGGCAGTGAGCCTTATAAAAAAGATTGGATGTCAAAATGTAATAAACGGGTTACGTTACAAATCTTTAACCATAAGACAATGATTGGAAATGTACTTGCATTTAGGTATATTGCTTTATCTAAAATAAAAGATTGGATGTTGGCTAAAATTGCTAAGTACATCGTAAGGGAATAAATGACAGATTTAAAAGAAATGCAAACAAAGTTAATTCATATTCTTCAAACTATTATGCCGAATTATCCCGATGACTTTTGGCAACAAGATACCGAACTTTTTGGCGCATTACCTGAGTTTGATTCCATGGCAATAGTCACTCTAATAGGGCAAATAGAAGATGAATTCGACCTTGAATTTGATGATGAAGATATTACAGCAGAAAATTTTGTCACAGTGGCAAGTTTACTTTCACTTATTAGCTCTTGATTGAAAAGAATGGTCACTACATTAGCTGAGTTTTTGCCCCAGAATCATACTCAAAGCATATTTCGTATTGTGAGAACTCCGGCTTTAGTTAAAGGACATGTTTTATTTTTACAGGGCTTATTTGAAGAGTTGAATGTTAATAGACATGCATTTAATCAAGCAAGTCTAATCTTTTCTCGCAATGGTTTCACTACTACGCTATTTGACTATGTGGGCACGGGCGATAGTCAAGGAGAGATGGGTGATGTGGAATTTAGCCAATGGACTCAAAATATAACGTCACAAATATCCTTGCTAAGAAATAAAGATGATAAACCAATTACTATCATAGGGTTTGGCTCTGCGGCATTATTACTTGATGATGAAATAATATCCAGTGTTGATCATGTTCAATTATGGCATCCTGAAGTGGCAGGCACTCGCTTTATTAAACAGATGGAACGATTAGCATTATTAAATATTGCTCATAATGATGTAACGGCAACGTCCTCTGAGCATAAAGAGGTTGCAGGCTATGAAGTTAGCAATGCCCTTTGGGAGGCTATAAAGGCGGTAAAGTTTAGCCCGTCACCATCAAATAAAGTTAAGGTTACTTGGTTTGAATGTGTTGATAATAAAGATGCAGCCTTAGCTAAAGTGCGTGAAAGACAACAAAACCAATGGCTAGATAATGGACGATTAATTCTGATAGAAGAACAAAAATATTGGTTATCTAGCACATTAGTTGTTCCTCAGCACTTAATCGCTAATTCACTAGAGTCTTTGTTAGGTGATACTGAAAATGATTGAATCAGCTTGTGTGTTCCAGTCAGGGCAGAATCAATTGGTTGGTATTCATCACAAAAGTGAGAACCAGTTGTTAAAGAGCTCTAAGGCTCTGGTAATAGTTGTGGGAGGACCTCAAACACGTGTCGGGAGTCATCGACTCTTTGTAACCCTTGCACGTTTTCTAGCGAGTAAAGGCGTGGATGTTTTACGCTTTGATTATACGGGAGCAGGGGATAGTGAAGGGCAGGCTACTAACTTTGAACAAGTTAAGTTTGATATTCATGCAGCTATCACTTTTTTTAAAACCCAACTACCTGTAAATGTAGAACTATCATTGTGGGGGCTATGTGATGGAGCTTCTGCTATTGCTTTGTACCTTGATGAATTTGAAAATAAAGAAGTGCAGCAAATAACTTTATTAAATCCGTGGGTTAATCAGCCTAAAACCGCGGCAAAAGCACGAAGAAACTCATATTATTGGCAACGATTGAAGCAAGCTTCTTTTTGGAGAAAATTACTTTCAGGGCATATAAGTTTTTTAAATACAGCTAAAGACTGTCTCTTATACACATCTGACGCTGCCGAC
>CAJXUT010000349.1 GCA_913061365.1 uncultured Colwellia sp. | reverse complement strand
CCTCTTCGTCGCCAGCGTCAGATGTGTATAAGAGACAGAACTTCGCCAGCTCGACCACTTCTCCCAATACGGTGCATATAGTCTGAAGGGCTTCTTGGTAAATTAAAATTGATAACCACAGGTAGCTTTTCTATGTCTAAACCACGGGCTGCAATATCTGTAGCAATTAATACATCAATATCTCCTGCTTTAAATCCATCAAGCACGCGACTACGCTCACTTTGCCCTTTATCTCCATGAAATACTGCGGCGGTAATACCACGTTTATCCAGCTTTTTAGCTAAGTGCTCACAATGACGTTTAGCATTAACAAAAATGAGTGCTTGTCGCCATTGTTGTTGTTTAATTAGGTGAGCTAATACTACTGTTTTATCCCCTTTGTTTACGGTAAAAACACGTTGCACTAAGGTACTTTCATCAGCACTTTGTAATTGTATTACCACAGGGTTGTTAAGTAAGTTGGCTGTTAATGCTTTTACTTGTTCAGGGAAAGTAGCTGAAAATAATAAGGTTTGCTTTTGCTTTGGCAATAACGAGAGGAGTTGTGATAACTCTTCAGTAAAACCTAAACTTAACATGCGATCTGCTTCATCAAGCACAAGAGTGTTTACTTTATCAAGCTTAATAGCGTTGCTGGTAATAAGATCTAGCAACCTACCCGGAGTTGCCACCAAAATATCAGTACCACCACGTAAAGCTTGCATTTGCGTGTTTATTGAAACTCCACCAAAAACCGCAACAGTTTTAATTTCACCATTGAAGTGAACCGCATAAGATTTAATACTATCAGCAACTTGCTTAGCCAATTCACGCGTAGGTACTAAAATAAGCTTAGTCGCAAAATTACCTTTACCATTTTGTTTGCCCGAAGAGATATCAGCACGTATTTGTTGTAATAGTGGCAATGCAAAAGTAGCCGTTTTACCTGAACCGGTATTTGCTCCTGCAATCACATCACGCCCATCTAGTACACTAGGTATTGCTTGCGCTTGAATTGGCGTAGGTTGTTGATATTGCAACTCAGCTAATCGAGCTAATAAGGGAGTAATAAGGCCAAGTTCAGTAAAAGTGGTAGGCATTGTGACAGAGGTCATTAAGATAAAAGGCTCAAGGCTAAAATAAGTGCTGCTATTTTAACGTATTTATCCCTAAAGAAGTTAGCAAAATTATTCTAAAGCTGTAAATATTCAATAAGATTTAATGCCAATACTTACAATTTTACTATACTTTTACGGCTATAAAACTCAAAATAATATCCTTATTAATTTCTCCATCATTTACCCGATTAAAGCAAGCTGAATATTTTAGTAAATAATGAATAAGGTCAAAATTTGAAAACTCTTGTAAAACGAACATTTTATATTTTATTTTTATTCGTTATTTTAACCTTTTCACTACTGTTTTTTACATTACAATCATCACCGCATATAGAAGCAATTCATCAAATTGATGCTAATTCGGCTGCTGAAAATAAAAAAACATTACAACGTATTGTACAAACAGCTAGATCCAAAAAACAGCCTATATTAATAAGCATAACTCAAAAAGAACTGAATGGTTTAAGTGCGTTAAGTCATCGTGCTATTCCACAGCTTACTTCAAACATTGTGCTAATAGATGCTCAGGCATTCTTTCGCTTTTCTCTTGAATTGCCCCTTCCAAAACTGATTCGCTTTATAAATATAGATCTCACGTTAAATAGATCAGAATCGGGGTTAGATCTTGGCACAGCTTATATTGGTAGTATTCCAATACCAGGTAATTGGTTAGTTGCTATAGTTGAAATACTTAGTAATACCTACATTAAAAAAGAGTTTGGATCCTCTTTATTGAAACTTATTTCGAGGGTTGATATCTCAACCTCACATATACATATGACCCTTCAATCCCCAAAAAACCTGAAGAACCAAAGTGTAAATGCTAAAGAATCTTTATTTGCATTACGTGACCAACTTGCCTTATTTGGTCGTGTTGATGATATTCGTTTTTATCATCAATCATTACTCAACTTTATTGCTTCTAATGAAAATAAAAAATCATTGGCTACTTATATTAACCATGTTTTCTCAGCCGCTAAAAAGCGTAGTGCTACATCAGGCACGCAGGCAACAATAGAGAATAAAGCGGCATTAACTGCATTAGTTTTATATTTTGGATCCAATAAATTTGAATTATTTACTGGTAATGTATCCCGCTACTCATCGCAACAAGCCAAACAACGACTCAAACTGCAAAGCAGTGTTACCTTAAGAAACCGTGTTGATATTCAAAAGCATTTTATTTACTCCATTGCATTACAGCTCTTTGGAAGTAGTAGTGCTAGTGACGCAATAGGTGAATTGAAAGAGTTTCTAGACTCAAATAAAGGTGGTAGCGGTTTTAGCTTTGCTGATTTAATGGCAGACCGAGCGGGAACAAAATTAGCGACGATTTCTACTCAATCAAATCAAAGTGCCCTATCCGTCCAAAACCTTTTAGCTCATACAACTAATGAGTCCGCCATCATACCAAAGCTTGAAAAACTACCAGAAGGGATAACAGAACAAGCATTTAAAAAGTCTTATAAAAATATACATTCTAAACACTATATTGCAATGTTAAACCACATTAACAGGCAGCTTTTACAACTCCCGTTATACCGCATTCAATAACAGGATAAATTTAAAGTCATTAATAAAGAAATTTTTTACGTAGATGTTGGTTCTTATTAAATATAACTTTTACTTTCATGTTAATAAAAGATATCAATGAAACTAATTTACAC
>CAJXUT010000348.1 GCA_913061365.1 uncultured Colwellia sp. | reverse complement strand
TAATTCCAATTGAAAAATGAACAAACTTAGTAGATTTTTAACTGATTCAACCTTTCATCATTAAGTGAATCAATAAACTAACTGAATTTAATAGGACAACTAATGTTTAACTTTTTTAAACGTCTGTCACTTCCAAGGCAATTAAGTCTTACCGTCATGTTTGCAATCTTAATTACGGCAATAGGCTCTCTTTTCATCATTAGTAAAATTGTTATTAATGAAATAAACATCGTTGCTAATGATAATTTAACTCGAGAAGTATTAATGATTTCAAAAAACTTGGAATCAGAACATGAAAAAATTATCGAGCGTACAGAAGTTTTATCAAAAATTCTAGTTAATCAATTTTCAAAATTACACGTTGATACTTTGCAATCAATAGACGTAAAAGGAGTCGCCAGCCCTTTAGCGACACTTGGTAGTGAAACTATTAATTTAAACTTTGAAAGAGTTGATAAATTCACCGAAATCACCACTGCTACTGCAACAATTTTTATTCGTAAAGATGACGATTTTGTTCGCGTAAGTACATCTTTGCGCAATTCAAGCCAAGAGCGTGTATATGGTACTTTATTAGGAAAGAATCATCCGGGTTATCAACTCTTAATGAGCGGAAAACCGTATATGGGTGCTGCCAAGTTATTTGGTCGAAATTACATGACTAAATATCAGCCAGTACGTAAAAATAACCAAACGATAGCTATTATATATATTGGTGTTGCTTACGATGACATTCTTGCTGAAATAAAACATGACTTAACTAAAATGACATTTGGCGATGATAGTTTTATTTTCCTAACCGATATAGCCGATAATGAGGGTAACTTACTTATTCACCCGTCATTAGAAAACCAAAATATTTACCAAGCCTACCCCGAACTAAAATCAACTTTTCAACAAGTATTTAACGACAAGCTGGGGTTGTTAACATATACCTTACCTAAACAAACTACACAAAAAAATCTCGAGCGGAAAACCAGCTACAGCTTTGTTAAAGGTTGGAACTGGGTAGTTGGTATTGATGTAAATGCTAATGAAAAAATAGCCATAATAGAAGAAACATTGTTCTGGATGAGCCTTGCTAGTTTAGCAAGTTCAATTCTACTTGCCTTCTTGATTTGGTTATACATTCGAAAATCATTAGCTCCTCTAAAAGAAATAACACATGGCTTAAATCAAATTGGGCAAGGTGATTTAACGTTTGAGTTTTTATCTAGTGCTCGTGACAATAGTAAAAATGAAGTTGATTTATTAAAAGCTGACATGTCAAAAATGACGACAGAACTAAGGCAGTTAATCAGCGTTATTCTTCAGTCTAGCCAACAGTTACTAGATTCATCTGATTCTATTGCTCATGCTAATAAATCTTTGAGTGAGAGTTCAGAAGAAGTCAATAATGAATCAATTCAAGTATCAAGTGCAATAACCCAAATGTCTGTGTCAGTAGAAGATGTAGCGCAAAATAGTGAAGAAGTAGCGACGGTAGCCGCTGATACAACTGCAATGGCTGTAAATGGCAATAATGCGGTTAGTGATGTAGAGCATAGTATATCCACCCTATCAGACTCTTTTAATCAAGCAGCCCAGATAATTAAGGTTCTAGCTGACGATACTCAAAGCATTGGTGAAGTTGTAAATGTTATTAATTCAATTGCCGATCAAACTAATTTACTTGCTCTTAATGCGGCTATTGAAGCAGCCAGAGCGGGAGAGTCAGGCAGAGGTTTTGCAGTTGTTGCAGATGAAGTAAGAGGCTTAGCACACCGAACACAGCAATCAACAGAAGAAATTCGCTTAGTGGTTGAAAAGTTACAAACCAATACTCAAAAAGCTGTGCAAGGTATGGAAGAAGGTCATAAGCAAGTTAATGCTAGCGTAGAACAAGTTAACCATAGTAAGTCTTTATTAAATAGCATAAAAACATCAATGGAAGAAGTTGAGACACGAATCAGCACTATTGCTTCTTCAACGAGCGAGCAAAGTGTTGTTAGCACGCAAATAAGCCAAAGTGCTGATGTACTAAAAGTTAATGCGCAAGATGCTGCTAATCAGTCTGAAATATCTCATCAACACACTGAGAATGTCGCAACATTAGCTCATAAATTACAGACTGATTTATCAAGTTTTAAAATTTAACTCTACTCTCTCAAGTAGCTAATGAGAATTGAATAGTTAAATTAAGACCAGTCGCTTGAGCTTCTGGTCTTTTCAAACGTTCTAAACTCTATGCAAACTATCAGCTTGTAAAAAGACAACATCTATAGCGACGTATTCACTATAGATGTAACTCATAATATAAGTGCCATTTGTCTTTATTTGGCGCTATAGATATTACCCATTGAATAGAAAATGTGCATAAATACTAGCGCCATAACCAAGGGCGATTGCCCAACTCCACTTCATATGGCTAAAGAAGCTGTACATGCCTTTAGACTGCCCCATTAATGCTACACCTGCGGCAGAACCTACTGATAATAAGCTGCCACCAACACCCGCTGTCATCGTAACTAATAGCCATTGAAACGTATCCATTTCTGGATTCATCGTTAATATTGCAAACATCACAGGAATATTATCGACTATGGCTGATAATATTCCTGCAATAATATTGGCATTGGTAGCACCAAAACCATCGTATAAAAAGTGTGATACATCAGCTAAATAGCCTATGGTACCCAAACCACCAACACAAAAAATAACACCAAAAAAGAACAGTAGCGTATCCCATTCTGCTTTGGCTACTTTGGTGAAGATATTAAATTCAGTGGTATTACTGTCTCTTATACACATCTCCGAGCCCACGAGACGTAGAGGAATCTCGTA
>CAJXUT010000347.1 GCA_913061365.1 uncultured Colwellia sp. | reverse complement strand
TATCCTCTTCGTCGGCAGCGTCAGATGTGTATAAGAGACAGGGTATGAGCGTTCAGCTACCGTCAGATTACTATAAACTAAACGTTCAAATGTCTTAGAGAAACAATGAAACTCTTGTGATATTTGTGGTAAATGACTCGCTACTTGTGTGGAGAAACACAACACCGTCATATTATTCGGTTTAACCAATCCTTTTATAGAGATTACTTTCAATACTTTTTGATACAGTAATACCTCAGGCTCAATTTTCTTCTTAAAACGTGTTATATCAAAGCGATAAAACAACGTAATAAATACCATCGCTATGATAAATGCCACAGCAATAATAGCAGCTGTTTTCCAAGGCAGATGCTTACCAAACCATTCTTTTAGAAGGTTATATTGGCGTTCATTTGAATACCCTATTACCCAACGTGTCCATTGATAATCAAGCGAATCAAGCTGTAGCCTTAGACTATTTAGCCAAGCAATATTTTTAAACTGATATAAACCAATCAAGTTATTATTTATCGATGATTGCTGTGTTAATAAAGCGTTTGACCAGCCATTTTCTACTCTTTGTGGATCAACGGCGGCTGTAGGATCAACTCTTTGCCAGCCAATGCCTGATAACCATATCTCTGACCATGCATGTGCGTCATATTGATAAACACTCAAATGCCCACCATATTGCCCATTTTGCTGCTCACTTTCGTTAACATTGTTATATTCACCACCTAAATAGCCTGTTACAACACGAGCAGGAATTCCTGAAGCACGCATTAAATAGGTAAAGCTACTGGCATAATGTTCACAAAAACCGGCTTTAGTATCAAAATAAAATTGATCTAAACTATTTCTAATTAATGTTGGTGCTTGTAACGTATAAAAATAGTTTTTTTCTCTGAACGTTTTAAGAACAGCTTTTGCTCGATCAAGTGGCTCACTATATTGCTGTTTTAGTTGGTCAGCCAATTTTTCTAATCTAGGATTACTACCTTTTATGATGGCTAAATTACGCAGTTTAACATCATTATTAATGTTCAAATCTAAAGTAGAATGTAGGTAACTCGTGACTTGATAAAAACTAGTTTGTGACAACACATTACGACTTAACAAGGTATAATCAGGTATTGATAATATTTGGCTATTATCACTTGTCGCTACAGCAAGCCCGAATAACCATGATTGGTAGTTTGGTTCAACAGTAATATCGTAGCTTATGCTCTCCCCTGAAATGACAGGTTTAAAACCTGTTTGAGCTAATGAGTTGTTAGGGGAAGATTTATATGTAGTATTAGTTTTTCTTGTCCACTTTCTTCCGTCAAAGTTTTCTAAAGTCATCGCCCGCCAATACAAAGATGAATAAGCAGGAATCTGTTTCCCTTTGAAATCAACACGAAAAGCTAAGTCACTAGATAAAGCCAATGAAGCAATATCACCTGGGCTTACTTCATCAGACAGTCCGGTTTTTGCTGAACTTGCATTAGGAACTTGCCAAAATGGTGATAAGCGAGGGAAAACAATAAAAAGAGTAACAGCGAGTAAAGTACTTTGCAGTAAAAGTATTATTACTGTTTTACTCGCTAATAAAATAGTTTTACTGGGCGAAAAAACTAAATGCAATACGGTTAAGTTCACAACTAGAATACAAATGATAAGGAAAGAAAATGCAAGTGTCTGTTTGAAAATTAATGCTGATGCTAATAGAAATAATCCTAGTAATAGTAATTGGTAAAAGTCTTTTCTTTGCTTAATTTCAAATGCTTTTAGTGTATAAGCAAAAGTAAGTAAGTGCAGCATACTAAGTAAAACTCCCAAGCTTCTCGCTGAAATAGCGATAGCAACACAACCACTAATCGCTATTATCATCAGTATCAATGGGGAAAGCCTTTTATACTTTTTAAAAGAATGTGACTTAATATAGTTTGTATTTTTGTGGAACTTCTTACGAAGAAAAGTTGCTTGTGCACTTAAACATAATAAAATTACAGTAACCATCCATGTACTTAACTCCGTTACTAAAATTGACAGATTAAGTAACTGACACCACCACATTAGCCAAGCATTTTTAGGAGTTAAGAGAAAGCCCTTAGTATGCTTGAGAGATGACTTATTTAACTTAATCAATGAATTAATGCTCATAAGTTATACTGTTGACATTGGCTAGTGCTATTAAACAATTTTGTTGATGCTTATCCCCTGTACTTGGCTCTATTTTAACTTCAGATTTATCAATGACACGGTTAGATAAATCTAAGTGTAAGCCAAAAACTTGCTTATTATTACTGTATGAAATGATCAAATAGCACAAAAATTTAAGCTTCTCTTCAATGCCGTTACCTGGCATGGTACTTAAGGTCAGCCAAAGTAAATTACCTTGTGGGTATGCTTGATAGTTTTTACTAAGCTTTCCTTGTCCGCGCGCAAATTGTTTCCATGCAATTCTCGCAGGTGACTCGCCAAGTACATAACTTTTTAATTCTGAAAAATCATCTCCCTCTATAACGGTTTGTGAAAATACACCATCATCATTTTCAGAGTTATGAATACTAGTTAAGAATTTTTGACTCTCAGCTAACCTTTTTGGCTCTGGGTAAACAATAGCTTTATGCGAAAAGTCCAATAATGACCAAGTAACAAATAAACCAAAAGAATATTCACTAAAAACTTTAACTCTGCCTGTAGAAAAAACGCCACGCTGTTTTGCATACCAAGGTAATAGTACTTCTGTCGCCTTTTTACTACATTGCACTAACTTGATTTTTTTGCCTAACGTTGAAGAGTCAACAAACTCAAAGTTAATATCAAAGTGAGTTTTATGACCCACAACATGAATTGGAAAATTTGCATATTGTTTCGCAAAACAATGTTGCTGAGCTTTTGAATAAAAGGTTAACTGAGAAAAATTATAAAAACTGTGCAGCATTATCGCTGTCTCTTATACACATCTGACGCTGCCGACGAAGAGGATAGTGTAGATC
>CAJXUT010000346.1 GCA_913061365.1 uncultured Colwellia sp. | reverse complement strand
AGATGTGTATAAGAGACAGCATTAGGAGTTATTACTTTTTAGTATCATCCCAAATTTCAGCTAATAGCGAGTCAGTTGGCATTAAAAACAAGCAGTAGCGTATTATTTTAATACGCATGAAGTTAGAATTAATTATTTGATGAACGACCGCTTTGGTGGCGTAGATGCCAGTTCTCAAATGTAGAACTGGCATATTATTTAAGAGTCTATACTTTCTGAAATCTCAAGGGCATCATCTACCTCTATTCCTAAATATCTAACTGTGCTTTCAAGCTTTCGATGACCTAACAATAATTTGCACGCTCTCAAATTTTTAGTTTTTTTGTATATCAATGAAGGTTTAGTTCTTCTCATCGTATGAGTTCCGTATTGGGTTTGATCTAAACCAATCATGGAAACCCAAGCATCAACAATTCTTCTATACTGACGTGTTGATAGATGTTCTGACAAATGTATTCGTGATTTAAATAAATAATCGTTTGGGCTTAGTTGAAAATTTGTAATTAAAGCTTGAACTGAATTCCGTGTATTTTCGGTAAGTTTAAATTGAACGGGTAATCCTGTTTTTTTTGCACAATAATAGCTCTAGACTGAATTGTTTTTCCGTGAGCAATATCCCTTATTTTCAGAGTTACTAAATCGCATCCTCTTAATTTACTATCAATAGCAAGGTCTCTTAAATTATTTATTAATTCTAGCCTGATTCGGATTGCCCAAATTTGTTGAAGCTTAAGCGGTAATTTTTGCCCAACAATTTTGTTTTTATTCCAAGGCTCAGTTGGTTTACATACGGTTAAAGTAAACATGATAGATCTCCGTTATTAATGGATAATTAAGTATGGTCTATTGTGAGCTTCAAGCTCATTGCCGTCAGTGTAAAATAATATTGAAACGCTAACTTTTGCCACACAGCTGAAGTAAGCATTGGAGAATTTATTCTGAAAATCTTTGTATGTTTTGATCTAAAGCTGACTTGGTTGAACAACCACATTAAGTTAACAGCTTCCTGATAGAGGACGTTCCGCTATAGCTGAGAACAGATGTATATTGAGGATGGTTTTTTGCCAATAGCTTGTTAAGTTTGAACGAGAAGAAAGCCACCATAATGGTTATATTCGTAATTATATTGAAGTTATTTTACAGTGCGCTAAAAGAAGTTATCAACAAAGAATTTATACACTAAATTTTCAATAAGTCTTAAGCTTGAATTCCTCCTAATAAATAATCCCTAGGCTCACCAAAAACACTATATGCAGACAGCTACATAATTTTAATATAAATTGTATTATTGTTAGTGATTATTTTACTTTCGTTTATGTTTCGTATTATCTTTGCTCCAGATTAAAGATGAACCTTTTAACCTTTGCAATTATGCATAGTTGATGTGTGGACACATCTAGTTCAAAGGTCATAATGGCTAAAACTTGTTTCTTCTATAGATTGTGCATAATACTTATAATCCATATCAGATTTTAATATATGTGAAGTTAACCAGCTATAAAGAAAAGTCGATATTTTGTGATGTAAATCGATAGTGTAATTATCAAGCTTTTGTTCCAACAAGTGAAATTTATCTGTTAATTCATTATGCTGTTTTATATGTTCTGCTGTTTTTGGGTAGTTAATTTGCCTTAATAAATTCTCTTCTGCTTTGAAGTGCAAATCAACATAACTAGTTAAGTGCTGAAAAATATTAACTACTGCTTCTTTATTATCTCGATGAAAAAACTCATTTATCATAATGAATAATGTTTTATGTTGTTCATCCATTTCTTTGTTACCCACCGAATATTCAGGGACCCATTGAATATCTTCTTTATCTGAACCTTTATGATAAAGAATATCAATTGGGTTATTTATCGCTTTGGTAATGCTTCTTAAAATAACACTTTTCTTGGATGGTTTTATTATATAGCCACTTAAGCCCAAAGGGATCCAGCGCTTTATCATTTTTTTATCATTTAAATGAGTATAAGCGACTACAGGGACTTCATTCCCTGCTTTACGAAGTGCTTTTGTCACCTCAATGCCGTTAAGCTTTGGTAAGTCGTAAGCCATTAAAATAACATCTGGATTAAACTCTGTTATTTGTGCTAAAACGGTTTGTCCATCATGAACTAATAAGTATTTGAATACAGTTTCTGAAAATATTTTGTCAATAACGCTAGAGAATATATCAGATGGCTCCGCAATTAAAACTTTATAGCTTAAAATTGGTTTTTGCTCACAGCTATCATCGAATGTGAGTGATTTTGGATTAATCCCCTCAGCTGTTTTCTTTTTCGGCTTTAGGGTTTCTTCAATCTGTTGTTTTAATAATTGATTATTTTGTCTCAGTGTTTTTAGCTGTTCTACTATATTTTGGGTCGTCTTTGATATATTGCCATGCATTTCTTCAAGACTATTAATAATAAGGTTTTCTAGCACGGCCTTAACTTTGTCATCGTCTATCACTTTACTCACTGTTGATAACAGAGTAGTTTCACATTTATTCACTTCAAGCATAAATGCATTTTTAAGCGCTACACCATGCTCTATACATGAGGTAAATTTATCCTCACCTTCAGAGATTAGTTTGTCTAGATTATCATTTTGGCTATTTTTTATCAGCTGCAATTCTTTAAGTAATACTAATTTTAGCCTGCATGGCTCGTTAAATGGATTAATGACAACGTAATTATCAAAGAGGCCATTTTCGCAAGCTAAATAGCCATATGAAGATTCTCGGTTATTGATCAGTAAAATCGCACAGTGAGGAGCTATGCTTTGTCCGCATTCCTCTAGATAATCGATATAAAACCGAATAGTTTTTTTGATATCATTTGATGATAACAGCAAAATTTTAGGTTTTAGCTTTGCGGTTTTTTGTAATATTTTTTTATTCCATTTATAGGCTTTAAACTTTAGTTTTAAGTCGATGATTTGTTCAATAGCAGGCTCTACGGTATCTGTCTCTTATACACATCTCCGAGCCCACGAGACGTAGAGGAATCTCGTA
>CAJXUT010000345.1 GCA_913061365.1 uncultured Colwellia sp. | reverse complement strand
GAGATTCCTCTACGTCTCGTGGGCTCGGAGATGTGTATAAGAGACAGGTAATAAGTATGTCATTGATGCTTTAAATAGAAAAATTAGGAATGTTCTATGGACAGTAATACTAGTGATCCTAACTTTTATTATAAAGGTTTACATGGTTTACGTGGACTTGCGGCATTAGCTGTATTTGGTGTGCATTATAATCAAATAGTCGATATTGAATTTTACCTAGGTGAGTTTGATCTATATTTATTATTGAAAAATGGAGAATATGGCGTAGGGCTTTTTTTTATCTTAAGTGGATTCTTGTTATCTCAACCTTTTTGGCACACTATTTTTCATAAAAAACCGTGGCCAAATATTACATATTATTTCATTTCACGTGCTGCTCGTATTCTTCCGGCTTACTACGTTGCATTAACCTTAATAATATTATCAACGGGGTACTGGCGATTCACCGAGGCTTGGCCTGATATTTTACTGCATTATAGCTTTACGTTTAATTATGCTGAATTTTCTATTTTCAGTATAAATGCACCGTTTTGGTCGCTTGCTGTTGAATTACAATTTTATTGCTTACTACCTCTAATATTTTGGTTTTTACGAAAACAGTCAGCTATTTTAGTTTCTTTTTATTTATTGCTCTTTGCTAGCCTATCTTATGGGTTACATCTTGTAATCATTTCACAAGTTGATGCATCTATCATATGGCCAACAAATGATATGTTAACTTGGATACGCCCTCATGGGGCGGTTGTCACGCATTCTTTACTTGGTCATATTCCCCATTTTAGTATTGGAATCTTAACCGGTGGTTTTTTGTATAAATTAAAATTAAGCCAATCAAATTTTTTTGTGCAGGGAAGTGGGTATTTTGATGCAATATTTACTTTATGCATATGTGTTATCTTTTTATTATTATCAACTTCTTTAGGTAATTATATACAAATGCCTTTTGGTCGATATGGCTTACCATTGATTCCTATATTGATGGCGCTACTTATTTTTAGTGCGCCAGCAACAAAGTATATTGTGCGCTTTTTAGAAGGTTATGTGATAAAAATGATAGGAAAGTTATCTTATGGAATTTATATTTATCATCTACCTGCATTAATCTTTGTAGATGAAACTATGGCTAGATTACATAGAGATGCTAGTGAACAATGGTACTTACTCTTATTCTTTTCTATTATCTTTACACTATTACTTTCAATGTTGTCCTTTTACCTGATAGAGCAGCCAGTACTCAAAATCTCTAGAAAGAAATTTAGTGCATAATTACAGAGAATTTACTGTGGAGGAAACTGATCTAGGTGGGCTTTTACTTTCTTGTCTAAGTCAGCAACCCAGCTTTGTGGCATTACTGTTAATATTTCCTTAAGCATATCTTGAACTAAGGCTTTTTGATTTTCAGTTAGCAATACTTTTTTACTTGCTGAAAGCCATAAATAAGCTTTAGCTAAATTTGTAGCACTCAAAAAGCCAGTTTCTGAATCTTTAGGCGTATGGTAGTAATGAGTTGCCGTTGCTAAGTAGGCGGGTTTATAACCTTTACTGGCTGCTCTTTCAAACCAATGCAAAGCAGTATAGTGATCCTTTGAATTAGCTAAACCATCGCGTGCCATTAGACCCAGGTTATATTCTGCTTCAGAAGAGCGATAACTTGCCGCTGAACTAAACCAGTGGAATGCAGCCTGATTTGAAGGTTCTGTTTTTGGGGCTAGGTAATACTCTCCCAGATGGAGCATTGCAGGAATAGAGCCTTTATCTGCAGCACTTTCACATAGAGCTAAACCTTTTTTAATATTTTTTTCTACGCCTTGGCCATTTATATATAAATCGCCAAGATGACAATACGAGAAATGAAGGCCTAATTCAGCTGCCTTTTTATACCATACGGCTGCTTCAGTGTAATTAATTGAACCGAGTGAGCCTTTAACTAAACAATCGGCATATGCATTAGCAGCAGCAGGGATATCATGTTGTGATGCTTTTTTATACCAATGACATGCCTTTTTAATGTCTTTAACGCGCCCCCAGCCATAATCATAAAATAGCGCAAGACTGAATTGTGCTATAGGCTCTTTATCTTCTGTAGCTATACGCTGATATAGGTTAAATGATTTATTATAATTTTGAGTGATTAATAATTTTTCGGCTCGACGTAAGTCATTTGCGGTATTAGCTTTTATTACACAGCTAACCATAATAAAAAAAACAAATATAGTAAAAAAAATATACTTTGATTTCAGCATTTAACTAGTTCTCTCAACAAAATAAAAACGCTGGAACTACTCCAGCGATTCATACAATCTAAAACAGTTAAATTTAACTACGTGATGGAAATAATCCTTGTATCGCGATAATGTAATTAATCGTGGTGTAGGGCATCATATTATTATGTGATTGAGTACCGCCTGTATTTCCAATACTCGTGGTCGCACTTGCTGATACATCAATAGAACTTGAGTGCATACTTACTGTAGGAGTATCGCCACTGTATATTTTGGTTCTACTTTTACGGGCAAGTACTTTATCCTCAGGTGCATCACTATCGCCGCTACCAGAGTCAGCTTTTAAAGTGGCGCTAATATTTGGAGTTGTAGTGGCTGCGTGTGTATGACTAGGTATTTGGGTTACTGTTAAGGTAACAGTCTCTGTGCCTCCTCTTTCACCTAATCTTCGGTTAGTAAGGCCTGGCCCATCACCTTCGTGAATAGCAACACGACCGCGTAAATCAGGTAAGCCAAATGTTGTTCTACCATCACCACCATAGGTGGTACCTAAAATAGAAAATAATGCGCTATTTGACGAAATAGATAGCAGCTGACCATCGCAAAAAGCATACCCTCGGGGGGCAAAATTACCACCAAACATTTTTATTTCGCCAATAAAAGGTTCTGATGCCATTACATTTTGAGTGAAAGCTAAACTTAGAACTAATGCTGTGGAGCTTACGACACCGCCTAAAAGACGCATTTTTTTAATTAACATATTACCTGTCTCTTATACACATCTGACGCTGCCGACGAAGAGGATAGTGTAGATCT
>CAJXUT010000344.1 GCA_913061365.1 uncultured Colwellia sp. | reverse complement strand
CTCTACGTCTCGTGGGCTCGGAGATGTGTATAAGAGACAGGGTAGAATGCGCGCCTCTAATCAATGAGAAATTCAAAACATGGTTTGGATAGATTACGCCATTTTGGCAGTTATAGGTATATCAACGCTAATTAGTTTGGCACGTGGCTTTGTAAAAGAGGCTGTCTCACTAGTTGTTTGGATCAGCGCCTTTTTTATTGCCAGTACATTTTATGCGAATCTAGCCAATCTACTTACCACTTTTAATGATCAACTGTTGCGAAATACTGCTGCAATAGCGATTCTGTTTATTACTACCTTAATACTGGGAGCACTTGTTAATTACCTTATAGGTCAATTAGTCAGTAAAACTGGTTTGTCAGGTACAGATCGTGTATTAGGCCTTGTTTTTGGAGCATTACGTGGCGTATTAATTATTAGCGCTTTGTTATTCTTCATGGATGCCTTTACAGGAGCAGCAACAAGTGAATGGTGGAAAAGCTCTCAATTAATACCTGAGTTTAGGTTAATTGTTGAGTGGTTTTTTGAATATCTTAAACAATCATCAAGTTTTCTAACTTAGTTTTTATTTGATTAAAGTTAACTAAGTTTCTAGCGGAGTAAAATTCATGTGTGGTATTGTTGGTATCGTCGGTAAAACCCCAGTTAATCAGTATTTGTATGACGGATTAACAGTGTTACAGCATCGTGGACAAGATGCTGCCGGTATTGTAACTATTCATAACAATACATTTCGTCTTAGAAAAGGTAATGGTTTAGTAAAAGATGTTTTCCATACGCGTCATATGTTGCGCTTACAGGGAAATGTTGGAATTGGACATGTACGCTATCCAACTGCTGGTACGTCAAGTTCTTCTGAAGCTCAGCCTTTTTATGCCAATTCACCTTACGGAATTTCTTTAGCCCATAACGGCAATTTAACTAATGCAGACGAATTGAAGTCTTGGTTAAATTCTGAAGCCCGTCGTCATGTAAATACAACATCTGATTCTGAATTATTATTAAATATTTTAGGTCATGAATTACAGCAAAGTGCAAATGTAGCATTAACGCCTGATGATGTTTTTACTGCTGTTGCCAATGTTCATAAGCGAGTTAGAGGTGCATACGCTACTGTTGCATTGATTATTGGTTATGGCATGCTCGCTTTTCGTGATCCAAATGGTATTCGACCTTTAGTTTTTGGTAAACGTGAAACTGAAAATGGCATTGAATACATGGTTGCTTCTGAGTCAGTAGCGCTTGATGCTTGCTCATTTGAGTTTGTTCGTGATGTTGCCCCAGGCGAAGCTATATTCTTTAGTGAAGATGGTCAAATACACAGTCAGCAATGTGCAGAGAACCCTGTATATAGCCCTTGTATTTTTGAGTTTGTATATTTTGCTCGTCCAGATTCAACCATTGATAAAATGTCTGTTTACGGTTCTCGTGTTGAAATGGGCACTAAACTTGGTCAAAAGATTGCCCAAGAATGGAGCGATGTTGATATTGATGTTGTTATCCCTATTCCAGAAACATCATGTGACATTGCTCTGCAAATTGCGCATGAATTATCATTACCTTATAGACAAGGTTTTGTGAAAAATCGCTATATCGGTCGAACGTTTATTATGCCAGGTCAAGAGCAGCGTAAAAAATCAGTCAGACAAAAGCTTAATGCTATAACAACAGAGTTTAAAGGCAAAAATGTATTATTAGTTGATGACTCTGTAGTTCGAGGAACAACGTCTGAACAGATTATTGAAATGGCACGAGCTTCTGGCGCTAAAAAGGTTTACTTTGCTTCAGCAGCACCTGAAGTACGTTTTCCTAACGTATACGGAATTGATATGCCAAGCGCAAACGAATTAATAGCTCATGGGCGTGATGTTGATGATATATGTAGTTTAATCGGTGCAGACAAGCTTATTTTCCAATCTATTGATGATTTAGTTCTTGCCGTTGGTTCGGGAAATCCTGACATAAAGTCTTTTGATACTTCAGTATTTGATGGCAACTATATTACTAATGATATAGATAATGCATATTTAGAAAGATTAGACTCTATGCGTAACAATACGACTAAAGAAGAATCAGATAAAGATGCTGATTCAGTCATTGATATGCATAACGAAGGCGCTGAATAACTTTATTTACTTAGCTACGTAAAAATAAAAATGGCGAGCAATTTATTTGCTCGCCATTTTTTATATATTTCTAAGTAATGAGAAATTAAGAAATGTATTCTTGACCAAAGCCCATGGTCCAAAATATTGCGCTTAATGCCATAATAGTTACTAGTAATACTAGTCCACAAGTTACCACCGAACTTGAATAGATAAAGCCTTTCTCTTCTGGAATATTCATCATAATCGGTACACCTGAATATAATAAATAAACTGAATAACTAACCGCAGCTAATCCAGCTAAAGCAACAAACCAAAGTACAGGAAATAATGTTGTTATGCCTACCATTAGCATAGGTGTTGCAGTGTAAGCTGCTAATTCTAATGATTGTATAAAGCTCGGATTTGAATCAAAGGTTTTTGCCATCCATTGAATTAAATAGGCTAATGCAAATACTCCTCCTACTAAGGCAGTGTACATGGCTACAGCCATTACCTGTGCGCTTGATTGGCTGATTTTTATTGGATCGCCAACTCCAATTGTCCAACCAATATGTGCAGCAGCATAATAGCTACAAATAGCAGGAATTAATGCGACCACTAAAATATGCATAAGGCTGTACATTAAGCTTTCATGACGCTTTTCAATTGTTTGCCACTCGTCTTTAGGATGAGCGTATAATCCCCAAATATGATTTAGTATCATAATAATTCCTCTTGCAGTCCCCAATAAATTATTTAGTTTTATTATTATCGTTCGCTAAATAAACGTTCGGTAGTGATAATTATTTTATACCGATACCTTATTTATGGAAGATGGTTTAGCATTCGTCAAGATATGATGTAAAAAGAAAGGTAAAAACATTAAAAAAAGCTATTTTTATATTCATAATTAAATCTGTCTCTTATACACATCTCCGAGCCCACGAGACGTA
>CAJXUT010000343.1 GCA_913061365.1 uncultured Colwellia sp. | reverse complement strand
TATCCTCTTCGTCGGCAGCGTCAGATGTGTATAAGAGACAGTTGCATGACAGGCTTGATCAATTTGTTGTTGAATCTTTTTAATATTTTCTTTTATTGTGTTCATGTTTTTTAGCTAGATAGTATTGGTTATAAGACGTTAATATAGAATTAGCAAACAGTACTTTAACAGATAAACCAAGGATTTTTTATGGATATTACCGAACTACTTGCATTTAGTGTGCAGCATGAAGCATCAGATTTACATTTATCAACTGGGTCACCACCATTGATTCGAGTTGATGGTGATGTGCGTAAATTGAATATCCCTGCTTTTGATGCTAAAGATGTTAACGCTTTAGTTTACGACATTATGAATGATCGACAACGTAAAGAGTATGAAGAAAACCTAGAAGTCGATTTTTCTTTTGAAGTGCCAAATTTAGCGCGTTTTAGGGTGAATGCTTTCAACCAAAACCGTGGACCTGCTGCGGTATTTCGTACCATCCCAAGCAAAATACTATCACTAGATGATTTAGGGTGTCCTGATATATTTCGTGATATCTCTGATACACCACGTGGTTTAGTGTTAGTAACTGGCCCAACGGGTTCAGGTAAGTCAACTACTTTAGCCGCCATGGTAGATTATATTAATCATTCAAAAAATGACCATATTTTAACTATTGAAGATCCAATTGAATTTGTTCATGAAAATAAGCTTTGTTTAATAAACCAACGTGAAGTACATCGCGATACTTTAAGCTTTGAAGCGGCATTACGCTCAGCTTTACGTGAAGATCCAGATGTTATTCTTGTTGGTGAAATGCGTGACTTAGAAACTATTCGACTTGCTATGACTGCTGCGGAAACGGGTCACTTAGTTTTTGGCACGTTACATACAACCTCAGCACCTAAAACTATTGACCGTATTATTGATGTCTTTCCTGCCGCCGAGAAGTCTATGGTTCGCTCAATGTTATCAGAATCATTACGTGCGGTTATTTCTCAAGCGTTAATTAAAAAGGTGGGTGGTGGTCGTGTTGCTTCCCATGAAATTATGATTGGAACACCGGCTATTCGTAACTTAATTAGAGAAGATAAAATTGCACAAATGTATTCTGCTATTCAAACGGGTATGTCTAATGGTATGCAAACGATGGATCAATGTTTACAAAACTTAGTTAATCGCGGTGTGATTACTAAGGCGTCAGCGATGGAAAAAGCAGTAGATAAAAATCAATTTCAGAGCTATTAGAAAATTGCAAAACTATAAGGACAGGAATACCCAATGAACTTCCATCAGTTATTAGAAAAAATGGTGAGTGCAGGCGCCTCTGATTTGTTTGTCACGGCTAAATTAGCTGTTAGCGCAAAAATTAATGGTGAATTACAGCCTATAACTGACCATGCGTTGTCGGCTGAAGAATCGCTTAATTTGGTTCATAATGCAATGAACGAAAAGCAGAGACATCAATTTAACGATGAGAAAGAGTGTAACTTTGCAATATCAGTTGAAGATATTGGTCGTTTTAGAGTGTCTGCTTTTTGGCAACGAGATATGGCGGGTATGGTTATTCGCCTCATTGTAACAGATATACCCGACGTTGATGATTTAGGGCTACCTTCGGTACTAAAAGATGCGGTGATGTCAAAACGAGGTTTATTGCTTTTTGTTGGTGGTACGGGCACAGGTAAATCAACATCAATGGCATCTTTGATTGGTTATCGAAACCGAAACTCTCGAGGGCATATTCTGACTATTGAAGATCCCGTTGAGTTTGTTCATGAGCATGCAAAAAGCATGATTACTCAACGTGAAGTAGGAATAGACACTGAGTCATTTGATGCGGCGCTGAAAAGTTCGTTAAGACAAGCACCCGATGTAATTTTAATTGGTGAAATTCGTAGCCAAGAGACGATGGAGCATGCGTTAAGTTTTGCTGAAACAGGGCATTTATGTATTGCTACTTTACATGCTAATAATGCCAACCAAGCGATTGATCGTATTATGCATTTAGTTCCTGCAGACCAACATGGTAAATTATTATTTGATTTAGCATTGAATTTACGCGGTATTATTGCTCAACAATTAGTCCCAACCTTAGATGGTAATGGACGTGTTGCCGTAATAGAGGTTTTATTGAACTCACCATATATTGGAGAATTGATTAAAAAAGGTGAGATAGGCAGTATTAAAGAAATTATGCAGAAGTCAAATGAACTTGGTATGCAAACATTTGATCAAGCACTGTTTAACTTATACCAACAAAATTTAATTTCATATGCAGATGCTATTCACCATGCAGATTCTCCAAATGATTTACGATTAATGATCAAATTAAGAGGCAATGACCAGGGAGGAACAGGCGGATTAGCTGGTATTACTATTGAAGGTTTAGAGCCCAGAGAAAATTAACTACTCATTTTTTTTCTATATTGCAAGGCGAGTACCTTTAAAATGTCTCGCCATGTAATAATACCAATTGCCTTATTCTTCTCATCAACAACCGGTAAACATGAAATATGATTATCGTAAAAAAGTAAGACTGCTTCATTTAACGATTGATGTGCTTGTGATGTAATTAAGTTTCTAGCCATTATTTGATGCAATTTTTTTTGCATTAAAGCAGTATCTCGAGGAGTTTCTTGGCTTGTACCAGCGGTTGGGCTTGTGCACTTATAAAGATCTCTGTCAGTAATAACACCTGCCAACAAATCTTCGTCATCAGTGATGAGTATGTGATGAATATTCTTCTTTTCAAAAACATCTTTGGCTCTACCTAAAGTTGCATCCATAGATAAAGTTATTAATTTTTTATTCATCAACATTTCTATTTTCATTATCAAACCTTACTTTATTTTATATTCAAAGAAAACCAGATTATTCAAATACCATCTTTGAGGTAAATCAATATAACGTAAATTTAGTTGTGGCCTTAGAAAAGATAGAATGGTCGATCTGTACAGATGGTTATTATATTTTTGTTGATAACCAATACCTGATAAAAAATTAGTTACTCAGTTAACTCAATATAAGTATCATAATAGAGTCTGTCTCTTATACACATCTGACGCTGCCGACGAAGAGGAT
>CAJXUT010000342.1 GCA_913061365.1 uncultured Colwellia sp. | reverse complement strand
TACGAGATTCCTCTACGTCTCGTGGGCTCGGAGATGTGTATAAGAGACAGTTCTAGATGATGGTCTTGTGGTTGGTTTAGAGACGATTCACCATTTAACGGAAATAACTAAATACAATAATCCTGTATTTTTAATGGCTGGTGGTTTTGGAACTAGGCTAAAGCCTTTAACAGATCATTGCCCTAAACCATTATTAAAAATAGGTGATAAACCAATATTAGAAACGGTACTCTTAAGGTTTATAAAGGCAGGGTTTCATAATTTTTACATTTCTACACATTATTTACCTGAAATGATTGAAGAATATTTTGGAGATGGTAGCAAGTGGGGAGTGAATATAGAGTATGTATTTGAGGATAGTCCCCTTGGCACAGGTGGTGCTTTAGGTTTATTACCTTTGGATTTACCTGATCTCCCAGTTATCATGATGAACGGTGATGTACTAACAAAGATTGATTTAGAAGCCGTACTTGCTTTTCATAATAACAATAATGCCATTGCTACAATGTGCGTTCGTGAATATGAATATCAAGTACCATTTGGCGTAATCGAAAGTGAAGGAAATAGTATCATTAGTATGATTGAAAAACCTATACACCGCTATCATGTTAACGCCGGGATTTATGTTGTTAGTCGTGAAATTATAGAGCAAGTAAATAATAATGAAGTAGTGGATATGCCTACGCTTTTGGAAAGGTATTTAAGTAACAATGTACTAATGTTTCCGTTTCATGATTATTGGTTAGACGTTGGTCGACTTGATGATTTCAAGCGAGCACAAAATGACATACAAATGTTTAATAAGGAATAGTAGAAAAATATGAGCAAATTATTAATATCACAAGTTGAAAACCATAAAGGTAATTTTGGTGAAGCTCTTCGATCTTCAGCTGTTTTTTATTTTATACAAAATGAAACCTTTACTACAACAATAAGTTTTTTAAATTATTGGTTTGTTAGAAGAGAATTAGAGGTTACGGTTCTTATTAGTTTACGTGATCTTGATGGTAATTTAATACATAGACAAAAAGCGTTGTTCAACGACGGTATGGTTTACAACTATATACCTGATACTGATTTAACTGAAGGAAGTATAGAGGTAGAGGTCTTTAGCATTGAAAATTTAGTAATTCCATATGCTGCCGTTATGGCTGTCTATCAGTCCGAAGAATCAGTTAGTATGGTGCATTCATATTCTAGAACTTATTCACCGCATGAAATTGAAGAAAAAAGAACTATCACTAAAGGTCGGGAGTCTTGTTGGACAATTAAAGATGATCTGAACGTCTCTTCATTTTGTATTATGCATAATGGTTCGGTTAATAAAGCTGCACAAAAGTGTGAACTAAACATACTCACAAATCAAAGCGTAAAGCATACCTTTAAAATAGAAATACCTGAATTGAGACCTTTTTCTACATACAGACTTAATCTTAAAGACCATGTGCCAGAATTAATTGTCTTGCTTAATGGTGATAGTGCTAATGCTTCCCTATCTTTTGAGTTAGAAAATAGTTTTACGCGTTTGTTGGTTGGAAATTATAATAAGAACACAAGTGAACTACAGGTCACTCACTCAAACTTTAATTATCAAGAACATGCTACAGATAATGTAGATGCTGAAAACCCATCAGCTTATATGTCTTTGATTAACTTACCTGAACACAATTTAAAGGTAATCATTTATCCTGATATGGCAGAAGGAAATTATTCTGTTCAAAATGGAAGCGAGCATATTACATTTAGTAATGATATTCGCAGTGAGTATTCACCGAAAGAGTCATTACAAGTATTTAAAACTGAGTCAGGACGTTTACCTAGTCGTATAGTGACTGCTTTTTCGGCAGGATTGCCGAAAAAGCTTCCATTTGAATGTTCATTAGGGGTTATACACGAAAAAAGGCCGCCTAAACGAATGTGGTGGGGGCTAGTAGGTAATGAAAATAGACTTAAAAGTCGATTATTTTTGACTATTAATGATAATATCTACGGTAAAGTAGCTGACCAACCTATTTTTATCCGCCTTTATTCTGCTAAATCAAATGATTACATTGAAGCAAAGTGTAGTATTAGCCAGATTATTGCGAATAATGGTTATATATATATTTCAGACTTATTTGATAGTGTAAGTGATTTTCTTGCTAATGAATTTGGTTATTTTACACTTTATTCTGAATACGGTGGGTATTTTGTTTATTCTAGTTTAGAAAATGAAACAGGCTCAATAACAATAGAACATGGTTTTTAACTGTCAATATGGATCATAAAATTTTAGCCGTAATCCCTGCTAGAGGTGGTAGCAAACGTTTGCCAAGAAAAAACATATTACCATTTGCAGGAAAACCTTTAATTGCTTGGACAATTGAAAGTGCAATAAATAGCGGTATATTTGATAAAATTATAGTAAATACGGATGATGATGAAATAGCTACCACTGCTTTGAAGTATGGCGCTGAAATTCCTTTTATCCGGCCTCAAGAGATTGCTGTAGATACTTCGTCAAGCATTGATGTACTGATTCATACTATACAATGGTACAAAGCAAATGATATTGAGTTTACTCATGTTGCCTTACTACAGCCAACGTCTCCTTTGCGATCTGGAATTGATATTTTTAATGCTTGGGATTTAATCATTGAAAAAGGTGCTGTATCTGTTATTTCAGTCTGTGAAGTTGAACACCCAATTCAGTGGACATACAATTTAGATGCTTGTGGGGTTATGTCCAGTTTATTTAAAGATAGTGATAAACGCAGTCAGGATTATCAAAAAAACTACCGTCTTAATGGTGCTATTTATATAGTAAACACTAACTTTCTTTTAGAACATCGAAAAATATTGACGAGTAATGATAGTGTCGGTTATTTGATGAATAGAGAGGCTTCAGTAGATATTGATGATCGACTAGATTTTAAGTTTGCTGAGTTTATTATTGAAAATAGTTAAATAACACTTTTAATGAAAGAACCTGAAGTACTAACTTAGAGAAAATGTTATGAATGTAACTTTTTTTCTCTAGGTTTTACAATATTTATTAGATAATCACATACATAAGAGGTTAATTTATTAACATGATTAAAGCTATATTTTATCTGTCTCTTATACACATCTGACGCTGCCGACGAAGAGGATAG
>CAJXUT010000341.1 GCA_913061365.1 uncultured Colwellia sp. | reverse complement strand
CCGCTTGAACCGCTGCACCAGAAGCTACTGCTTCATCAGGGTTAACATCTTTACGTGGCTCTTTGCCAAAGAAGTCAGTAACCGTTGATTGCACTAGAGGCATACGTGTTTGACCACCAACTAAGATTACATCATCAATAGCACTTGTTGATAAGTCAGCATCTTTAAGCGCTTGCTTAAGTGGCTCTAACGTTGCTTTAACCATATCTTCAACTAAAGATTCTAACTTAGCACGTGTTACTTTGATGTTCATGTGCTTAGGACCTGAAGCATCAGCAGTGATGTAAGGTAAGTTAACATCTGTTTGTTGTGCTGAAGAAAGCTCACATTTTGCTTTTTCTGCCGCTTCTTTTAAACGTTGCATTGCAAGTGGATCAGCAGTTAAATCCATACCTTGGTCTTTTTTGAATTCAGCTACAAGGTAGTTGATTAGACGGTTATCGAAATCTTCACCACCTAAGTGAGTATCACCATTAGTGGCTAATACTTCAAACGTGTGCTCGCCGTCCATCTCATCAATTTCAATGATTGAGATATCAAATGTACCACCACCTAAATCGTATACCGCAACAACTTTATCGCCTTGTTGCTTGTCCATGCCGTAAGCAAGAGCAGCAGCCGTTGGTTCGTTGATAATACGTTTAACATCTAAGCCAGCAATACGACCAGCATCTTTAGTTGCTTGACGTTGTGAGTCATTAAAGTAAGCAGGTACTGTAATAACAGCTTCAGATACAGATTCACCTAAGAAATCTTCAGCTGTTTTCTTCATTTTCTTTAATACTTCAGCAGATACTTGTGGTGGTGCAATTTTGTCACCTTTCACTTTAACCCAAGCATCACCGTTGTCAGCTTTAACAATACCAAAAGGCATTATTTCAATATCACGTTGTGTTTCTTTGTCTTCAAAACGACGACCAATTAAACGCTTAATTGCGAATAAGGTGTTTTCAGGGTTAGTTACTGATTGACGTTTAGCAGGTTGACCTACTAATGTTTCGCCTTCAGCTGTGTAACCAATGATTGAAGGAGTTGTTCTATCACCTTCTGCGTTTTCTATAACACGTACACTGTCGCCGTCTAAAACAGCCACACATGAGTTAGTTGTTCCTAGGTCAATACCGATTATTTTGCCCATCTTGGGAGCTCCTATTCATTGTTTAATTATTAAGCCGTTCAATACGACTTAAGTAAAAAGTTAAATCTAATTTGTTGTTGCAATAGTAAGTGGGGTCAGCAAATTGCTTTTCAATAGAAAAATGTAAAAAAAAGTGTTTTTTCCTAAAATACAGTAAATTAAAAATAAAAAAAATCCGCTAATTTTTATTAACGGATCTTATTTTTAATTAATAGGTCGACCTTACATCAAATGCAATCGTTATTAAGCAGACGTATCAACTGATGGTGCAGCTTTAGATACCATTACCATTGCAGGACGAATTAAACGACCATTTAATTCATAACCTTTTTGCATTACAGCAATAACCGTATTTGGTGCTACGTCTGGTACTTCTTGCATTGACATTGCTTGATGAAAATCAGGGTTAAATGGTTGATCTTGTGGATCAACAGCTTTTACACCAAATTTATCTAATGAAGCAATTAAACCTTGTAACGTTAACTCAATACCTTCAACAACGGCTTTTTTACTTTCATCGTCTTTGTCGATGCTTTGTAAAGCACGCTCTAAGTTATCAACAGTTGTTAACATTTCGCCTGCAAATTTTTCTAGTGCAAATTTACGCGCTTTTTCTACATCTTGTGCAGCACGGCGACGAATATTATCAACTTCTGCTTTAGCACGAATAACTGAGTCTTTTTGATCATTAATAGTTGATTGTGCAGTAACAACAGCTAGCTCTAATTCATTGATGCGCTCTTGCTCTTCACTAATCACTTCATGTGCATGTTCGTGTTGTTCTTCCACTTGTTCTTCAGCTTCTTGTACTATCTCATCTGCTAATTGCTCTGGTGAGATCTCTTGTTCTGCATTATCTTTTGGTGACTCTGTTGTCATGAAAAACTCCGATTAAATCTATATAAACTTTAACATTGTTGCTAATTATGGGGCCTAGCTTGGTTGATTCAAGCTGAATTTAAAACTAAATTAAAAAGATTTTATCAAAAGTGAACTTTACAAGCCAACCAAATAGGGGGAAACTTCCCATATAAAGACTAAAATGACGAAATACTGGTTATGCATCAACACTATAAAACAATCGGCCTTATCGGTAAGCCTAATCACCAAGGCGCCAGCGATACGATTTCAAGTTTATATCAATACTTAATTGATAATGATTATCAGGTTTTAATTGAAAGCTCAGTTGCAAGTTCAATTACAGCTACCAACACAACGGTTTGCGCTATAACTGAAATTGGTGAACAGGCAGATTTAGCTATTGTGGTTGGTGGTGACGGTTACATGCTGGGTGCTGCTAGAGTTTTAGCTTGTTATGACATAGGCGTAATTGGTGTTAACCGTGGTAATTTAGGCTTTTTAACAGACCTTTCACCTGATGATATTATAGCGCCACTAGCTAAAATATTAGCTGGAGAGTCGCGTTCAGAAAATCGTTTTATTATTGAAGCTGAAGTCTACCGTCACGGAAAATTAAAAAGCTCAAACAGTGCGGTAAACGAAGCCGTACTTCATGCTGGTAAAGTAGCGAGCATGATAGAGTTTGAAGTGCATATAGATGACTGTTTTATGTTTAGTCAGCGCTCTGATGGTTTAATTATTTCAACTCCAACAGGTTCAACAGCTTATTCAATGTCTGCTGGTGGCCCTATTTTAACACCAAATCTAAATGCACTGTCTTTAGTTCCAATGTTTCCACATACGCTAACAAGCCGTCCAATTGTTGTTGATGGCGACAGTGAAATAAAACTAATTCTAGCCAATGAAAATCAAGAAAGCTTACAAGTAAGTTGTGATGGCCATGTCATTTTAGCTGTTATGCCTGGCGACGAAGTCATTATCAGAAAAAGTGAAGCCACAATTCGCTTAGTACATCCGCTTGATCATAATTACTTTACCGTATTACGTAATAAGCTTGGCTGGGGTAATAAGCTTTATTAGCCACTGCAATCTGCAATGGCAATATACTGTCTCTTATACACATCTCCGAGCCCACGAGACGTAGAGGAATCTCGTA
>CAJXUT010000340.1 GCA_913061365.1 uncultured Colwellia sp. | reverse complement strand
CCTCTTCGTCGGCAGCGTCAGATGTGTATAAGAGACAGGATGTTAGTAATAATACACTCTTCTTTTTCATAGTTTATACCCTGTTTTTTGTTTGTTATTTACTTAATAAAGCCGCTTAAAAATGTAAAAAATGTTATTTTTGTTCGATATAATCTTCATTCTGTACTTATAAAAGCATACTAAAGTAAATAAATCAATCCCAATCTTTAATAAATAAAGCTTAAAGTTTGTGCTGTTGTAAATTATTAGACTAACGGCTAGTAGCTTTTGTTTCTAAATAATCATCAAAGCCATATTTACCCCATTCACGTCCATTACCTGACTGTTTATAGCCACCAAACGGCGATGAGTAATAGTGTGAAGCCCAGTTAATTCTTACCATTCCTGCTCTCATCTGTTTTGCAACCCTACTAGCTTTATCGTCATCAGTTGTATTGATATAAGCAGCTAAACCATAAGGAGAATCGTTAGCCAAACTAATGGCTTCTTGTTCATCTTTGAAAGGAGTTATGACGAGTACGGGACCAAATACTTCTTCTTGAGCTATGTTCATTTTATTGCACACGTTAGAAAATATGGTTGGTTTGGTGAAGAAACCAGTTTCAAACCCTTCTGGTTTACCAAGTCCACCTGCAGATAAGGTTGCGCCAGATTCAATAGCTTCACTGATCATAGCTTGAACTTTGTTAAAGTGAGCTTGGCTAATTAACGGCCCAATGTGATTACCTGGCTTATCTGATGATCCTACTTTTATTCCATTAGCAATACGTGTGGCTATGCTTACGGCATCATTATAAACAGACTCTTGTACCAGCATGCGGGTAGGTGCATTACAAGATTGCCCCGTGTTTTCCATACAGCCAAGAACACCTTTAGATACAACGGCTTCTAAATCTACATCATCAAAAATAATGTTGGGTGACTTTCCGCCGAGTTCTAGTGCTACGCGTTTTACCGTATCAGCGGCAGACTTTGAGATTAATGCGCCTGCTCTTGTTGAGCCAGTAAAAGAGACCATATCAATATCTGGATGAGAAGATATAGCAGAGCCAACACCAACACCATCGCCATCAACTAAATTAAATACGCCTGCCGGATAACCAGCATCGTCAATTATTTTGGCAAAAACATGTGCCGATAAAGGTGCTATTTCGCTAGGTTTTAAAACAATGGTGCAGCCTGTTGCTAATGCGGGAGCAACTTTGCAAACTATTTGGTTGATAGGCCAGTTCCACGGAGTAATAAAGCCACATACGCCAATAGGTTCATGGCTTATGGTTGCATTCGCTGATTTATGTTCAAACTCATAATCTTTTAAAGCATCTATTGCTGTTTGAATATGGCCTCGACCACAATCTGCTTGATCTGATGTAGCAAAATCAATGGGTGCTCCCATCTCTTGAGAAATAGCTTGTGCCATTTCATCATAACGATTCATATAAGCGCTGAGTAATTTCTCTAATAAGGCAATGCGCTCTTCTTTTGAACTAAGGCTAAAGTGGTTAAATGCATTTCTAGCAGCGATAACTGCTTTATCAACATCATTACCTGAGCCAAGAGAAATAACACCAATTTGCTCTTCGGTTGATGGGTTTTCAACGGCGAGTTCTTTTGGAGTTTCTGGTGATGTCCATTGGCCATTGATATAAAATTGGCGTAAATCTATCATAAACACATTGCCTTATTACTTATTTTAAATATTTATAGTGTTAGATAAAATAAACAATAAAGCGCTTAATTACAATAATTATTAAAATTTGTTGTGAATTTCACATCAAAAGTGATTTTATGTACTGTACTAGTGAGTGTGAAATAATATTGAACTCAATTTATACTTTTTCAATAAGCAATCAAGTTTTTCTTACTGTGTCGTTTAGTCGTAAGAGTTTAAGTAGATAAAAGTTTTGTTCATTCACTGTGTTTAACATTTGATTGTTAAAGCTTTGTAGAGGGGAGGAGGATATTAACCAAGACTATGAATTAGCATAGTACTTGTACCTATATAGGGTAGGCAATTACATTAAAAAGTTTAGGGGATCTCCCATTGCTCCTTCAGGCATAGATTTTAAAGAAGCAATAAATAAATAAAATAATTCAGACTGAGAGCTCACATCGAGTTTACTGTAAATTTTTTTGCGGTGATGTTTAATGGTTTCTGCACTATTTTCTAACTTTTCAGCGATATATTTGATTGAATACCCATGTAATATGAGATGTAAAATCTCTCCTTCTCGGGGGGTTAATATGGAACTACCAAATTTTGCTAAGGCGTTATCTAATTGATATTCAAGATTGGGAGTTTCTGGTTGAGATAAGTATTTTCGCCATTCAGTCAATGCGCTCTTAATAAGAGGAAAAACAGTATTTAGTTGCTTGATATTATTTGCTGTAAAAGGTTCTTCGTTTGTATGCCTTACCAAAGAAATAATAATAATACTGTCATCACCGAATTGAAATAACATACAAGCTTCATCTGAAAACCCCTGTTTTTTATAAAATAAACGGTAGTATTCTGAGTCTTCAAATCCTTCAGGTGAAACGCTGTTAAAGCTAAAAGCACCTTCTGCTTTTTCATCAATTGCTACTCGGTAAAAAGGATCCAAAAGATAAGCACCGCTATCATATGGATCTATTTGATAAGTAGGATCTTCATTGGCTAGTAGTCTGTGATGGGTTGTTTGTGGTGGTTGATGTGCAGGAAAAATTGTAACTAAGGCACTACTACCGCAAATAAGTTGCTCAATGCCTTTTAGTAATTCAGCAATGGCAACCGAGTTAAAATTCTTTTCAACAACACAAGCAAGTGTTTTATACCACAGCACTGAATTACTCATGTCACTCATAAGATTGATGTCTTCCTAATTTACTCTGCTCGTTACTTTGTAAAATAAGCCCATCCCCCTTTTAGGGGATAAACAGGTGCAGATGAAACTGCAATACTCATTTTAGATAGTAACAACAGTCAGGCCATATTCCTACTGTGAAGAAATTGAAAAGGTTAAATGATGGTAAAACAATAGAAAAATAGCCCCATCAAACAAGCGTGGTAATTACACTTTTAATGTAGAAAGACTTAAAAAACTAGGAATACAAAATGTTTAATAATGAATACTTACAAGAATATACCTGTCTCTTATACACATCTCCGAGCCCACGAGACGTA
>CAJXUT010000339.1 GCA_913061365.1 uncultured Colwellia sp. | reverse complement strand
TTTGTAAATAAGAGAATATAATTTATTGACAATAGATTGCTAAAGCCTTAAAATTCGCCCTCATTTTTTAGACCTGTGTGCTCATATGGCTTTTTTGTCAGGGCAACAACAACCGACGGATTAGCGTAATGAAAAGAACATTTCAACCTAGCGTATTAAAGCGTAAGCGTAACCACGGATTCCGTGCTCGTATGGCAACTAAGAATGGCCGTGCAGTTATAGCACGTCGCCGTGCTAAAGGCCGTGCTCGTCTTAGCGCTTAGTCTTAAACTTTTTTCTGAATAAGAAATAAGACTTAAGATATGGTAACCAATAAAGTTACTTATGAATTTAATCGGGAGTCACGTCTGTTGACTCCCGGTCACTTTCAATCTGTATTCAAAAAACCAATTCGTTTTGGTTCATCTCACTTTACTATTCTTGTAACACCTTCTAATTTACCCAATGATTCTTGCAAAAATAATCGTGTAGGCCTAGCTATTGCTAAAAAACGCGTAAAACTTGCCGTTCAACGAAATAGAATCAAAAGAATTATTAGAGAAAGCTTTCGTTTAAATCAACATGATTTACCTGCTATCGATATGGTGGTGATGGTAAAATCAGGCATTGATCAGTTAGACAACAAAGAAATAAATCAGCAATTATCAAAGATATGGCGAAAAATAAATCAGCGCCACAAAAAGTAGCAATAACTTTAATAAAAGGTTATCAGCGCTTTCTAAGTCCTATTTTGGGCTCGAATTGTCGATTTTATCCAACCTGCTCTTGTTATGCTATTGAAGCAATTGATCGTTTTGGCGTTGCTAAAGGTGGTTGGCTTGCAGGTAAGCGTATTTTAAAGTGTCATCCGCTTAATGAAGGTGGAGAAGATCCTGTTCCATCGAAAAATGATGAGAAATAAAGCTTGTGCTACCACGATAATACTATATTTTAGTCTACATATTTTAAAAGGTAGTTGGTTAAGTCGCTAACGTATACTAAAATGCTTTAAAATAATTAAATGCAGGTGGTTATTACCTCCTGTCAACACAAAAGAAGAGAAATAAACCTTATGGAATCTCAACGCAGTCTGCTATTTATTGCGCTTATGGTTGTTACTTACTTATTATTTAGTCAGTGGCAATTAGAAAATGCTCCAGCAGTTGAACAATCAAGCTCCAATCAAGCAACAACAAAGCAAGATGCAAATGGAGATTTTGTTCCTGAATCATCAGACTCTAACGCACCTCTAGCAACAGCAACACATTCAGATGCAAAATTAGTAACTGTTACAACAAACACTTTAATTGTTAAAATTAACACACAAGGTGGTGATATTGTTGATGCAAAATTACGTAAATTCGATACAGAGCAAGGCAACGATATTCCATTTACGATTTTACAAAATGGTAATCAAAAATACATTGCTCAAAGTGGTTTAACAGGTGCGAATGGCGTAGATAGAGTAGTTAAAGGTCGCCCAATTTATAACAGTGCCCAATCAAGCTATGAAGTAACGACAGATGATTTAACTGTAGATTTATCTTTTCAAGATGCACAAGGCTTGATGGTTACTAAACGCTTTTTATTTAAAGCTGATAGCTACAGCATAAATGTTGATTATGTTATTGATAACAACACTGCAAACAGTGTTTCAGTACAAATGTACGGACAGTTAAAACAATCAACTCTTAAAGATACTTCAACTGGTATGTTACCTACGTATCGTGGTGCTGCATTCTCAACTAATGAAGACCGTTATGAAAAGTATGATTTCGACGACATTAGTGAAGCAAACTTAAACAAAACAACTCCAGGTGGTTGGGTTGCTATGCTTGAGCATTACTTTGTTTCAGCTTGGGTACCAAATGCTCAAGAAAATAATCAACTGTACACTAGTTACAGTAATAATCTTGAAGCAGTAGTAGGTTTCAAAGCACCAGCAATCACTATTGATGCAGGTCAGCAAGGTAATACTTCAGCAATATTCTACGTAGGTCCTAAAGATCAAGAAGTACTAGAAAAAATAGCGCCTAATTTAGATTTAACAATCGACTATGGTTTTTTATGGATGATTAGCCAACCACTATTCTGGTTACTATTGAAAATTCAAAGCTTTGTGTCTAACTGGGGTGTTGCCATTATTATTATCACCTTAATTGTTAAAGGTGGTATGTACCCACTGACTAAAGCGCAATATACATCAATGGCTAGAATGCGTGAATTAGCACCTAAAATGGCTAAGCTAAAAGAACGTTTTGGTGATGACAAGCAAAAAATGTCACAAGCAACAATGGAAATGTATCGTAAAGAAAAAGTAAATCCAGCCGGCGGTTGTTTACCACTTCTTTTACAAATGCCGATTTTCTTAGCATTATATTGGGTGTTTTTGGAAAGCGTAGAGTTACGTCACGCACCATTTGTATTCTGGATTCAAGACTTATCAGCTATGGATCCATACTTTGTATTACCTATTTTAATGGGTATTAGTATGTATGTAATGCAAAAGCTACAACCAATGACTGTTCAAGATCCAATGCAGCAAAAAATAATGCAGTATATGCCTGTTGTATTCTCAATATTCATGGCTTGGTTCCCTTCTGGCTTAGTACTTTACTGGTTTATCAGTAACTTAATTTCAATCACTCAAATGAAAATAATTTTTAGTGGAATTGAAAAGAAAAAATTAGCAGCTGAGCAAGCATAGAAACAGCTGTATAAAGAAGTACAGAAAATTAAATTTAAAAAAGCGATTTCTTGTAAAGGAAATCGCTTTTTTGTTACTTGCTTCTAAATAAAGTAAAATACTCGCAATTAGTTATTCAGTTATCAAAACAACATCATGACATCAACATTTAGTGAAAAAAATACCATTACAGCACAAGCAACAGCCCCTGGCAGAGGTGGAGTAGGTATTGTTCGAGTTTCAGGACCAGAAGCAAAAAATGTGGCGAAAGCTATTTTAGGTAAAATACCCGAAGTAAGAAAAGCAGAATATCTACCTTTTAGCGATGGAAGTGATCAAATATTAGACCAAGGTATCGCTCTATTTTTTAAAGCACCTAACTCTTTTACCGGAGAAGATGTTATAGAATTTCAAGGGCATGGTGGCCCGGTAATTTTAGATATGCTTCTCAATGCCATTCTTACTTTACCTAACATTAAAATGGCAAAACCAGGTGAATTCAGTGAG
>CAJXUT010000338.1 GCA_913061365.1 uncultured Colwellia sp. | reverse complement strand
ATACGAGATTCCTCTACGTCTCGTGGGCTCGGAGATGTGTATAAGAGACAGCACTTAGGCGAACACGCTCTGCCGCCTGAATGAGTAATTTATCTCCTTCGCTGTGACCATTACTGTCATTCACTTTTTTAAAGTCATCTAAATCTAAAAATAAAGTAGCGACTCCACCACCAAAGCGACCTATATTAGCAATAGACTTACGCAACTGATAATTCAACATATTACGATTTGGCAAACCCGTTAATAAATCGTACATGGCGATATTTTCTAGTTCTTTAGTCTTTTGCTCTACTTCTATATTTAATTGTTCCAACTCATAACTTAACTCTAACGCCGAGTTAGTTAGTACATCTAGCTCATCAGCAAACAAAGTAGGTCTTTTTAATTTTATTTTCCTGAATTGATTAAATTTTTTATTTGATAACAGAGGAAGTGCATTAGATAAAAGTAACAAACGTTTGGTGAATGGTCGTGCAATAACATAGACAATGAAACCAAGAACCAAGAATATGCCAGTAAGAGAAAGTAAAAATTGTTGTCGATATTTAGCATTCTTATTTTTAAAGGCACTTACATCATCGATTAACGCTAAATAATATGCTTCTTGGTTGTGATTAGCTAAAGGTAATAAGTTAATTAAGTAACTGTGTTCAGCTAAACTACTTTGTAATCCACTATCAAGCATAGTCTTTAAACTAGCCTGTTGATTAATTGTAAGCAGTTTTTGAGTTAACTTCATATCTGATGCAGAAAGAATTTTTCCATTAATATTTTTATCATTATTTTTTTCAACAAAACTAATTACCGCAACATCACTATTTAGTGAAGTTTTAATCGCATATAGCATATCAATAAGTGAAGCACTCATCGTAATAACAGCCTCATTACCCTGATTATTTAACAAGGGTAAACTTAGTAGAAGCTGACAGTTTATTTGGCAATAAATTTGATGATTAGGCTGCTGTAATGCGAAAGTTTGCGTAATATTGTTTTGAACTACTGTAGGTGTCTTTGATGTAGAAAAAAGCACTTGTTCATTCGCGTCTACTAACCAAACATTTTCAACATTTAAATTGAACTGTAAACCATCAATTTGACTAGCCAATTGTTGCGCAAAAATACTAAAATCATTCTGCTGAGAAAGCTGTGTTATTTCAGCAAAAGACTCTAACCAAACATTTAATTTAGACCGTAAAATATCACTATGCAGAGCAAATTGGGAATGCCCTTGTGATAATGTTCTTTCTTGAAACTGTTGATAATCTTCTTGAAGCCGTGATAATGATAAAATTGAAAAGCCTATCGCTAAAAACAATAAGGCAGATACAATCAGCATCAACAATTTTGTTGGTACACTAATGAATGTTTTTATCATCAGTAACTTCCCTATTTAGAACCAGTACATTAATTGTGCTGCCCACAACTGCCAGTTTTTACTATCATTAATTTGCGGGCTAGGTATAACGACCGGAGTTAAACGCCCTGCACCTTGAAACCAATGATATTCCATTCTTAAGCTAAGGTTACTCGACAAATCGTATGATAAACCGATTGTTGTATCTCGATGGTAAGCGAAATAAGCAGGGATTGCACCACCAGTTGATTCTTCTAATTTAGTACCCGTTTTATCATTTTTATCAAGATAGAAACGCTCATAACGAGCTAATAATGTTAATTTATCATTCACTTTATAGCGAGACTGTATGTAAGCTCCTTGCCCAATAGGTGAGCCTTCATACTCTGTATTATAAAAGCCCTTTGTACTAAATTTTTCGTGATATATTTCACCACTAAATTCCCAATTCTCACCTTCATACAATGTATTGAGAGTATAAAACTGGAAAGAGAAGTCACCATCAAAAAATAAGTCAAAGTCATCATTTGCTTGATAACTAAAGACCGAATCTAAAAGCGAAATACCAAATCGCCAAGATGAAAAAGCAGGTTGCCAGTACATACTCGCTTGTGCGTCATAATCTTGTTTTATCTTTCCTCTAGCGAGTTCACTTAAAATCATATCGGCTTGTTCATCTGATATCTTTGAAGTGCCGTAACTAAAATTAAAATCAAAATCACCGAAATCATCATGGCTATGACTAAGCTTTAAAGCAACACCATCTCCTCCCACAGCTATATCCCGAAAACCGTCAAAATAAACAGATTGCGGTAGAATAATACTTGGCCGAGCAAATGGAACATCTCTGCTACTAGAATATAGCCAATGATTGTTTTTAAAGCGGCCTAAATAAACATTAGCTTGCCAACTGGAACTATCATAAACAGACCAATCGAGTAATGCATAGTCAACACGTGATCCTTTAGCATATCGATTACCTCCATCTAAATAGACAATCTGCCCTGTTAACCTCAGCGTTGAATTTAGCTGATAAGAACCATTTAACCCCAATTCTGTTAATTCAGCCGATAATGATTCATTATCATTAACAAAGTTACTTCCATCTACATCAATTAACCCTTGAGATATAAAGCCATGTAACTGGAAGTTCTGCTCCGCAGCTATTGTCACACTTGGAAGTAGATAACACATAATTGTCAATAGCAGTGATCTTTTTATAAACATGCTTGCCACCTTAACTTTTAACTTCAATAACATACAAACCTTTCTCATCCTTAAGTGTTTCGATATAACCTATAGCCCCGGGGGTGTTTCGAACAGCATTAATCAGTTCTTCTGGTGATATAACGGTAATTGGCGCTACACCAAGACCCGAATATGTTAATTTATTCCATATTCTATCAAGCTGATATGGGAACATTTCTAAACGTTCCTTACTGAATTTCAAGTGTAGGGCATGATGTCGTGGTAGCACAAAAACAGTAATACGTTGACCATCATTCCACTGCGTTCGACGCATGGTGAAAATATGACGTAACTGTGATGTAGTTAATCTTTTCTCTTTTACAGACGAATGCGAAACAACGTCGACAGCAAAAGCAGACAAGCTAATACAGCATAAAAAAATAATTGCGTATAAATAGTAAAGAATTTTGATAATAAAGTCCTTGCTATACCATTTATTATTTGGGGGGATTTAATAAGATTGGTGTTAGCTACAAGAAAAATTAAATAGTTAAAAAGTATCCTTTCGTTACAATGTCTAGTTATTTTTCACAATATAAAAAATAACTTAAATTTCGAACCTACCATACAACACCTGTCTCTTATACACATCTCCGAGCCCACGAGACGTAGAGGAATCTCGT
>CAJXUT010000337.1 GCA_913061365.1 uncultured Colwellia sp. | reverse complement strand
CAACTGAGCTAAGTCGGCACTACATTAAGTGGTGCGAATTCTAGAGTAATGTTTTACTTCTTGCAAGTGTAAAATTAAAAAACATTAATGTTTTTATCACTTTTATGTGTGTTTGATGTTTTTTTACCCAAAGTGTATAAAATTTATTTTATCAGCTGTTAAATATAAACTTGCAGGCCAATAAAAACCAGATCATCAATCACTGTTGTACTATGCGGCAGTAATCCTTGTAGCCTATGACCATTACCACCTGTTAGTAAAATTTCATCAATGATAATACCTTGCTCTTCACTCTGAGAAATCGCAAGGCATATTGCACCTACAGTAGCTGCCCAGGTAGCATTATTAACATTTTCAGATGTACTTGCCCCAAAAGACAAACTCGCTACTTTATGTGCATTTGCTTTAACTTGGCTTGTATTATCCAACACACAATTGAATAGCATATCTATGCCTGCCAATATCCAACCTCCTTGATGCTGACCATCTTTAGTAAGTATGTCAATTGTGGTTGCTGTTCCAGCATCAATAATTAATACATTCTTATTTGGATTTAAAGCATTTGCTGCAACTAATGTTAACCAACGATCAACACCCAATTGACTTGGAACATCATATGCTGAGACGACCTTCTCTCTTTGTTTTTCTGTAACTACTTGCTGATAAGCTTTATCCTGCTTTTTGCACCATTGATGTATTCTTTCTACCAATTCATTTCTACTGACACTTGCAACAATTAATTTATTAATACCGCTGAAATTATCTGTCAAATAATCAATAGATAGTAATTCATTAGTAACTGATATTACTGATCCTCTACTACCTTGGTTGACCATACAAAATTTAGTGCGAGTATTACCAATATCAACTAACGCAATCATTCATCACCTCGAAGACTTACTTCACCACCATAAATAGCCTTTATTTGACCATCAACTTCTAGTAATAAAGCTCCTTGGTTATTTATACCTTTACAAATTCCTTTTGTAATTCTCTCGCCAGTGAGTAATTTAACTTGTTTATTTAGATATAGATCATGTTCGTTCCACTCATCTAACATTGATGTAAGACCTTCTTTTCGGTATTGAACCAACCTAGAGTGCAAACAAGATATTAATTTTGCACTAAGCGCATTTCTATCAAGTACTGTTTCACTGTGACTTTGTAGATCTGTCCAACGCTGATCAATTTTAGCCGCAGCCTCTTCCGGCATATCTAAGTTTAACCCTATTCCTATAACACTATGGCTTGGCTCTAAAGCTTGACCTTCAAGATCAATAAGTATTCCAGCCAATTTAACCCCGTCAATATAGATATCATTTGGCCACTTTAATTGTACTTGAACACCACTCACTGCTTGGACTGCATCACTTACCGCTAATGCACTCAATAAGCTTAGTCCCATAGCACCGGATAGCCCTTCTTCTAGATACCAATACATAGATAAATAAATTTGAGAGCCAAAAGGAGATATCCACTGACGTCCCCTCCTTCCTCTTCCAGCGCTTTGGTATTCTGCTAAACAGACTTGTCCTTGTGTTAATTGATTTGGTAAACGGCGCATTAAATAATCATTTGTAGAATCAATGAGACTATGAACTTCCACTTCGGGAATAATCTCTGTCGTTGCTTCTGTTGAGATTAACGCTAGTATTTTCTTTTTATTAAGTAAAAGCAGTGGTTGCGATAACTTATAACCTTTACCAGTCACACTAAAAATATCTAAGCCCATATTTATGAGTGCTTTAATATGAGCAGAAATAGCCGTGCGACTAATTCCTAACTGCTCACCCATTTCTTGTCCAGAGACAAAACTACCATCCGCTAATGCCTTAATTAGATGCTCTCGCACTGCTTTTGCCATTCTAATTACTCTCTATTTTTGTAGGTAATTCATCAAAGTCACGCTCACCATTTATAGTTATCATTCTAACCTCAGGAGATATTTTAACACTAAACTGTGATAATACCTTTTGCTGGATCTGCTTTGCTAGCATGACAATATCAATGCCCTTATCACTTGAATAGTTGACAATGACCAACGCTTGTTTTTCATGAACACCAACTCCTTTTTCACTAAATCCTTTAAGTCCTGTTTTTTCTATCAACCAACCAGCCGCTAGTTTAACTAAACCATTTTGTTGTTTGTAATATGGAAGATCTGGGTATTTATCCTGTAGCTCAATAAGTTGAGCTTCACTAATGATTGGATTTTTAAAGAAACTACCAGCATTAGGTAAAACTGCAGGATTAGGAAGCTTATTTTCACGTAAACTTATCACTTGCTCCATTACCTGTTTTGCAGAACAGTTTTCATCAAGTTCACTGATTCCTGCATAGGATAGATTGGCTTGCCATGCTTTTGGTAATTTAAGCACAACATCAGTAATTACCCCTTTGTTATAAAGTTCTTGTTTAAACACACTATCTCGATAAGAAAACCGGCACTGTTCATTATTCAAAGTTATTATTTTTTTAGTTGAAAATTCAAACCAATTAATTTCGGTGCAAAAATCAGATAACTCAAGACCATACGCACCAATATTTTGTACTGGTGCAGCACCAACACTTCCTGGAATTAATGCTAAATTTTCAAGTCCATATATTTCTTTTTCTATACATAAACAAACTAAGTCATGCCAATTTTCAGCTGCACCCGCTTTTACTATATGGAACTCAGCTGTTTCGGTAATTGAAATCCCATGAAAGTTTGGCTTTATAATTATAGGGGCATTCTGCTCTACAAATAGTGTATTACTTCCATCACCAAGGATATAAAAAGGTTGTTTACCAAAATCAGGAAGACTTTCTAAATCAGAAACAGATTCAGGGAAATAAATAGTGGGTGTGACGGCTTCAACATTAAAGCTATTATTATTTTGTAAGTAGAACTGATGACTCAATTTCATAAGAAATTTACTAAAATTTAGAATAAGAACATTGTACTTAATATTTAGATCAACACCAATAAAGGAGAATAAGAATCCTCATTCTATTTCAACTATCGTGATACAAAGTTATATTGATTATGATTTTTGTTCAGTCGGCAAAAAGACCGATTCTTTCGAAACGAGCTTTTCTAAATAGACGCTTAGTAATGTCTTATTTTCACTTTGGCTTAGCTAACATAAGTCACACTAGCCTGTAACGCTACTGTAATTCTTTTGTAGCCCACTCAGTGTTAATAGCCAGACAGCAAAAAGCCCGCAACAATGTTGCGGGCTTTTCTAAATAGAAGCTTA
>CAJXUT010000336.1 GCA_913061365.1 uncultured Colwellia sp. | reverse complement strand
CGAGATTCCTCTACGTCTCGTGGGCTCGGAGATGTGTATAAGAGACAGATAATGAAGTCTGTCATTTTGTTACTTTGCTAAGAATGATAAAGTTAACTGTAAGGGTTCTTAAAACGGAAGTATAGTCACCGATGAATAATAACTATTTATTACTACTGCTTTTAACTTGTTCTTTCTTTGGAGTTGCAAGTGGTGTATCTGAACAAAATGAACAACAATATGTACACTCATCTATTTTAGTTGAAAAGGCTTATATTCGTAGTTTAATTCCGGGATCTTCTGTTACTTCTTCGTATATGAGTATTGAAAATAAAGGCGAAAAAACAGTGACTTTACTGGGAGCTACCAGTAAAATTTCACCGCGAATAGAAATTCATCAACATAGTATGTCTGATGGTATGATGCGTATGCGTCAAATAGGCTCCATTGACATTAAAGCTAAACAGCGTATTTTTTTACAGCCATCAGGATTACATTTGATGTTTTTTGATGTTAAAAATTCTCTGCGAACAAAGAAAAATATTGAACTTACCTTGAATTTTTTTAATAAGGCACCGGTAATAATACAAGTGCCTGTTTATAGTCCCATACAGGAAAAAAGAGCACAGGAAGCTACAGCTGATTTAGCTAAATCGCAACCGCATCATCACTAGCTCATTATTAGGAGTAGAAAATGAAAATGAATTTTTCAGTTAAAAACATTGGCCTTACGGTGACGGGTATTTTTATGCTCTTTTACCTAGTAGGTGTTTATTGGAGTTTAGATGTTGATGCTATTGATATTCAGCAAGAAATTACTGTGGCATCAACTGCTGATAATGTTTCTCCTGTTATTGGTTATGCCACTACAACGACATTAATTAAAGTTGCTGAAAGTATTTTAGATAAACCAGGCGGTTATATTTCTAATGATGCTTTGCCACCGGGAGTTTTGTTAGACAATATGCCAGCGTGGGAGTTTGGTGTGTTACAAATGGTGCGTGATATGTCATTAGTTTTACGCAAAGACTTTAGTCGCTCTCAATCACAATCATTAGAAAATAAACATATTACCAAGGCGCAACCTAAGTTTAATATAGATAATAAAAGTTGGGCTATGCCAAGTGCTGAATCTGAATACCGAAAAGCTATCAGTAGTTTATATAGCTACAGAAATGCACTCGTTGGTATTAGTACAGCTAAAAATGATACTGCACAATTTTATGCCCGTGCTGATAATTTAACGTCATATTTTGACGAAGTACAAAAGCGTTTAGGTAGTTATTCACAACGTTTAAGTGCCAGTGTTGGTACTGATAAAATAAATACTGATTTAGCTGGTGATAATGAAGCTAAGCAATCTTCTTCTGAAGCGTCTCATGCACAATTAAGAACCAGTTGGTGGCAGCTTGATGATGTTTTTCATGAATCACGTGGTGCTGCATGGGCCTTACTTCACTTTCTTAAAGCAATAGAAATTGATTTTGATAGCGTATTAGAAAATAAAAATGCAACCATCAGTTTGCAACAAATAATTCGTGAATTAGAGTCTAGCCAACAAACATTATGGAGCCCTATGGTATTAAATGGCGATGGTTTTGGTGTGCTAGCCAATCACTCCTTAGTTATGGCTAATTACATTTCACGTGCTAATGCCGCATTAATTGATTTAAATGAACTACTAAGAAAAGGGTAATAATAATGAAAAAAACAATAATTGCAGCAGGGATTGCTACGCTGTTAAGTGCTAATGTTCAAGCTGATACATTACTTGGGCTTTATATCGGTGGACATGTTTGGGCTACTCAAGCTGAAGGTACTTTCGGTGAAGGCGTTGACAACCAAGCTAAATTTAATTTTGATGATGAAAAACAGGGAAGCTTTTTTGTTGCACTTGAACATCCAATTCCTTTAATTCCTAATATTAAAATAGCCTCAACGACTTTAGATACAGTTGGCGATGGAACAATATCTGGTAGCTTTAATTTTGGTGGAGAGACTTATACTGATAGCACCGTTTTAGATACCACTTTTGATGTAAGTTATGTTGATTATACTTTTTATTATGAACTGTTTGATAATGACTTATTAACTTTCGATATTGGCTTAACTGCGCGTGATTTAGATAGCCAAATTAATGTGGTTGGTACAATAGGTAGTACAGAAACAAGTTCGGATCTTTCTGCGTCAGGTATTATCCCTCTACTTTATGTTAACACTATTGTTGGTTTACCTTTCACTGGCTTTAATGTTTTTGCAGAAGCAAACTTTTTATCTTTCGATGATAACACTATTTATGATTATCAAATTGGTGTTAGTTATGAGTTACTTGATAACTTAGCTGTTGATGTAGATTTAACCCTTGGTTATCGTGCGGTTAAATTAGAACTAGATGATATCGATGATTTATACTCAAACTTAGATTTTAATGGTGTATTTGCTGGTGCAGTAATACATTTTTAAAGTAGCAGCTTGCTAGAGTGTATAAAAGTCTCTGATAGGTTTAACCTTCAGAGACTTTTTTAGTTGTAGAGTCGATTAAATCGCATTTTGATATCGCTTATAGAGAATCTCAACACGCTCTACATAAGCCTTTGTTTCAGCATATGGAGGAACACCTGAATACTTTTTAACAGCACCTTCACCAGCATTATAAGCTGCGGCTACTAGATTATTATTCCCCTGATATACTTCAAGTAAATAAGCTAAATGCTTAACTCCACCATAAATATTTTGTTTAGCAATAAATGCATTTTTTACTCCAAGCGCTTTAGCTGTTTTAGGCATTAATTGCATTAAACCTTGCGCCCCTTGTTTAGAAATTGCTTGAACATTAAAATGTGATTCTGCATGAATAATTGCGCGAATGAATGCAGGGTGTACATTAAATTGCTTTGCCGCCGTTATGATCACCTGATGATATTCTGTTAAATAAAGTGGGGCTGTATGCCAATTAATACTGGAGTTAACTTGGCAAGCGTAGCAATCCATTCTCACTTGTTCATAAACTGCGTCTAAAGGCTGTTTATCAGAAAACGATAGTACCCCGTCGGCAGACTGGTATTTATAAATAAGAATTTTTTCTTTGCAATAACTTTGGCTACAGTAAAAACTTAAAATTGTAGTTGTAAGTAATAAAGTGTTTTTAAAAGTGATGATTATTAATACTCAGAAAAAAGACTAGGGATAACATAGCTGTTGAGATGTTTTTTGTCTAAATTTTTTAGTAACACAGTATTCTTACTGTCTCTTATACACATCTCCGAGCCCACGAGACGTAGAGGAATCTCGTATG
>CAJXUT010000335.1 GCA_913061365.1 uncultured Colwellia sp. | reverse complement strand
GATCTACACTATCCTCTTCGTCGGCAGCGTCAGATGTGTATAAGAGACAGCTTATCTAGAGGTTTATTGCTTTAACTTTCGTTTTGAAACATAATACACCCCAAAATGAAAGTTAAACGAAAATTGATCTAGAATCATGTCAAAAAGAAATACTCAACAACGTCGCCATCATATCATTACTGATCTTAACCAAAGTGGTGAAGTCAGTGTAGATAGCCTAGCAAAGCAATTTGACATAAGTGAAGTGTCAATTCGAAAGGATTTGGCAGCGTTAGAGAATAGTGGCTTATTATTGAGACGTTATGGTGGCGCTGTTGCATTACCGTGCGAAATAACAGAGCCTAAAACTGAAAAACTTTCAAAACAGAAGAAAACTATCGCAAAATATGCTGCGACCTTGGTTCGTGATCATAACCGAATTATTATCGATAGTGGACAAACAACCTCTGCATTAGTAAGTGAGTTAGCAAATAAACAAGGTTTAGTTGTGATGACAAATGCTTTGAGCATTGCTAATGAAATACATGCGCTTGAAAATGAACCAACATTATTGATGACCGGGGGAACTTGGGACGCAAATTCTGAAGCTTTTCAAGGGCAGGTTGCAGAACAGGTTTTACGTTCATATGACTTTGACCAATTGTTTATTGGCGCAGACGGTATTGATATTGAGCGCGGTACAACAACATTTAATGAACTCACTGGTTTAAGCCGTGTGATGGCAGAAGTGGCAAGAGAAGTTATTGTCATGATTGAATCAGAGAAAATAGCCAAAAAAATACCTAATTTAGAATTAGGTTGGCAACAAATACACACCCTCATTACTGATGATGATTTAGATGAATCAGTAAGAAAACAATTGATCGCTCATGGCGTAAATTTAGTATGTGCTAAAGCGATATAAAACTAAAAAAGGACAGGAATTATGTGTGGCATAGTTGGTGCAGTAGCACAACGCGACGTAGCAGAAATTTTAGTCGAAGGGCTAAGACGTTTAGAATATCGTGGTTATGATTCTGCGGGTATTGCAACAGTAGATGAAAATAATAAATTAGATAGCGCAAAACGCCTAGGTAAAGTTAAAGAGCTTGCAAACGCTTTACAAGAAGCTCCGTTAAGCGGTGGTACAGGTATAGCACATACACGTTGGGCAACACATGGCGCACCAAGTGAAGTAAATGCTCACCCACATATATCTAACAGTACAATAGCAGTAGTCCATAATGGCATTATTGAAAATCATCAAGTTTTGCGTACTCAGCTACAAGGTTTAGGTTACGAGTTTATTTCTCAAACCGATACAGAAGTCATTACACATTTAGTTCATCATGAATTAAAAACGAGTGATAGTTTGCTAGCAGCGGTACAAAAAACAGTTAAGCAACTTGAAGGTGCCTATGGCACTGTTGTGATGGATAGCCGTGATAAAGATAATATAATTGTAGCTCGCTCAGGTAGTCCGTTAGTGATTGGCTATGGTTTAGGGGAAAACTTTATTGCCTCTGACATCATGGCACTATTACCTGTAACTCGTAAATTTGCTTACCTTGAAGAAGGGGATGTAGCGCAAGTTAGTCGCTTTGAAGTTAATGTATTTGACACTAATGGTAAATCGGTTGAGCGTGAAATAAAAGAAGCTAATGTTTCTCATGATAGTGGCGACAAAGGTGAATATCGTCACTACATGTTAAAAGAAACTTATGAACAACCGACAGCTATTCGTAACTCATTAGAAGGTCGTCTAGTGGGTGGCATGCTAGATATCAATACGTTTGGTGAAGGTGCTGATGAGATATTTAAAAATGTAGAGCATGTGCAAATAATTGCCTGCGGTACAAGTTACCACTCAGGTATGGTTGCTAGGTACTGGTTAGAAGAGCTTGCCGGCGTATCGTGTAATATTGAAATTGCCAGTGAGTTTAGATACCGTAAGTCTTTTGTGCCAAAAAACTCTTTATTAGTTACTATTTCTCAATCGGGAGAAACGGCGGATACTTTAGCTGCTTTACGTTTAGCGAAAGAAATTGGCTATCAATCAAGCTTGGTTATTTGTAATGTTCCTGGCTCATCCTTAGTGCGTGAATCAGATCTTGCCTTTATGACAAAAGCAGGTGCTGAGATCGGTGTTGCATCAACTAAAGCATTTACTACTCAGCTTGTTGGTTTATTAATGATGACTGTAGCTATTGGTCAGCATCACGGTATGTCTGATAAGAAGCAAACAGAAATTACTCAGTCATTAATGTCATTACCGGCAAAGCTTGACGAAGTGTTAGCTCTTGCCTCTTCAATTGAAGATCTTGCGGAAGATTTTGCTGATAAACATCACGCATTATTCTTAGGCCGCGGTGATCAATACCCTATTGCAATGGAAGGCGCATTGAAGCTGAAAGAGATTTCTTATATTCATGCTGAGGCTTATGCTGCGGGTGAACTGAAACATGGTCCATTAGCCCTTATTGATGCAGAAATGCCTGTAATTGTTGTTGCACCAAAAAATGACCTAATAGAAAAACTAAAATCTAATGTAGAAGAAGTACGTGCCCGTGGTGGCTTAATGTATGTTTTTGCTGATAGTGATGCTCATTTTTCTAGTGATGAAACGATGAAAGTTATTGATGTACCAGTATGTGATGACATCATTGCACCAATCGTTTACACCTTACCATTACAATTACTTTCTTATTATGTTGCAATAATTAAAGGTACTGATGTTGATCAGCCACGTAATTTAGCTAAATCAGTGACTGTAGAATAATTGTAGAAGTTGTTGTACTGATATTTATATTTGTACTTTAAAAAGGTGAAAAATAATAAAGCGACTATTAGTTAGTCGCTTTTTTTGTTTTTAGATGTTGGTAAATTATATTTAGTTAAACACTATTGATATTTGGGGTGTAAAGACAAGTAATCACACCACGTACTAAAATTAGTATAACTAAAGCGCTCATCGGTAGCGACATACCATTTTGAAGGCAATCTAGCAGGAAGATGAAAATAAATTTTATGACCATCTATTGCAACATAACAAATAAGCCTTTTAGTGGTTTGATTAATTACTTGTATTTCGGCTAAATTTTTAATATTTCGTTGGTGTTTAACTATTATTTTAGGGGCAGCATGAACTACTGTATTTATAGCTAATAGCAATAAACAAACAAATATATTCATTTTCATTGTTCAAACACTCTCAAGTAAGAATTATATCGTATTAATGTAATTATTTTTAAGTTTAGCATTGAAAGCGAAAAGAGGTGTCTCCATAACTTATTTACACGTAAAAAGCTGTCTCTTATACACATCTCCGAGCCCACGAGACGTAGAGGAATCTCGTA
>CAJXUT010000334.1 GCA_913061365.1 uncultured Colwellia sp. | reverse complement strand
GCAGCGTCAGATGTGTATAAGAGACAGCTTATCTTATGTACTATTGCTATTTTTATTCTCTTGTTTCTTCGCCAGCTTAAGGTTCGAAAAAAACTTATATTATTGACAAAAACAGATAGTTTAACGGGTTTAACCAACAGAGCTGCTTTATTTGTTAAAGGGCAAGAGCTAATTGATACATCAGTAAAAGATCAACTTGAACTGAGTGTTCTTCTTTTTAATATTGACGATTTTAGACGTATTAATGATAAGTTTGGTCGTCATGTTGGTGATTTGGTTTTAGCAAAAGTTGCACAACTTGTTAGTGAAACTATGCGTTCTCGAGATATTTTTGCGCGATTAAACGGGGAAGAATTTGTCGCTATTCTACCCAGTACAGATATTGGAATGGCAAAAGCTATTGCGATGCGAGTGATAGAAAAAATAGCGAACTATGATTTTAGCCTTTTAGGTTTAGAAAACAACATTGCATTAAATATTGGTGTAGCAAATAACCAGAATACTCACGCTACTTTTGATGCACTTTTACATACAGCTGATTTAGCAATGTATCAAGCAAGATCTCAAGGTAAAAACCAGATGGTAAGTTATAACGTTAAAGCTGATGGTCAAGAAAAGCACGATAATATCTTACATAGTGAATCAAGCAGGTAGAGTGAAATATAAAGTGGTAGGTATTAATTACAGATAATATTTACGCTCATATTAAAATCAATAATAACTGCCAGTTATTTGAATTCACTTGAATATAAAAATCATATAAGCTTGCGTTTCATCTTGCTATCAAATAATAAATTGTACTCATATTTTAGACAAATATGTTTATGATATTCATATATACGGGAATAGGAAAATAATTTCATGTCTGATGTACTCGAATATAGTCCTGACGGGGTAGAACAAGTTCCCCTTAGACGCTTTACTGAAGAAGCTTATTTAAACTACTCCATGTACGTTATTATGGATCGTGCCTTGCCGCATATAGGTGACGGCTTAAAACCCGTGCAACGACGCATAGTTTACGCGATGTCTGAGCTGGGGTTATCAGCAACGGCTAAATATAAGAAATCTGCCCGTACTGTTGGTGATGTACTTGGTAAATTTCATCCTCATGGCGATAGTGCTTGTTATGAAGCGATGGTGTTAATGGCACAACCGTTTTCTTATCGTTATCCTCTTGTTGATGGCCAAGGAAATTGGGGCGCACCAGATGACCCGAAATCTTTTGCGGCTATGCGTTATACCGAATCTCGCTTATCACGTTTTAGTGAGGTTTTACTGTCTGAACTTGGACAAGGTACGGTTGATTGGGTGCCAAATTTTGATGGCACGATGAAAGAGCCAAAAACATTACCAGCACGCTTGCCCCATATTATGCTTAATGGGATTACGGGTATTGCTGTGGGAATGGCAACTGATATTCCCCCTCATAATGTGCGTGAAATTGCTTCTGCTTGTGTGCATCTAATCGAACAACCTAAAGCTGAAGTAGCTGATTTACTCGAATATGTACAAGGGCCAGATTATCCAACAGATGCAGAAATAATTACGCCGAAAGCTGATATTGAAAAAATTTATCAAACAGGACGTGGCAGTATAAAAATGCGTGCTGTGTATGATATGGAACAAGGTGAAGTGGTGATAACCTCATTACCTCATCAAGCTTCTGGTGGTAAAATACTCGAGCAAATTGCAGGTCAAATGAATGCGAAAAAACTGCCTATGGTGGTTGATCTTCGTGATGAGTCTGACCATGAAAATCCTGTGCGCTTAGTGATCGTTCCTCGCTCAAATCGTGTTGATATTGAGCAATTAATGCAGCACTTATTTGCCAGCACTGATTTAGAAAAAAGCTATCGTGTTAATATTAATATGATTGGTTTAGACAATCGTCCAGCGGTCAAAAACTTACGAGAAATCCTTACAGAATGGCTTGAATATCGTCGTGAAACAGTTCGTCGCCGTTTGCAGTACCGTTTAGATAAGGTGTTGGCGCGTATACATATTTTAGATGGTTTGTTGGTTGCTTATTTAAACATTGATGAAGTAATTGAAATCATTCGAAGCTTTGATGATCCTAAAGCAGAGTTAATGTCTCGCTTTAATTTATCAGAAATCCAAGCTCATGCTATTTTAGAAATTAAACTAAGACAATTAGCTAAATTAGAAGAAATAAAAATTCTTGCAGAGCAAAGTGAGCTTCGTGAAGAACAAGAATATTTAGAAAAAATTCTTAATTCAAAAGCCCGTATGAATACGCTAATGAAGAAAGAAATTTTAGCTGCTGCAGAAGAGTATGGAGACGATCGTCGCTCAAAACTGATAGAACGTACAGAATCAAAAGCGCTAACAGAAAAAGATCTTGTGCCAAGTGAAGCCATCACTGTTGTTGTGTCAGATAAAGGTTGGGCACGATGTGCTAAAGGTCATGATATTGATGCTACTGCACTTAATTATAAAGCTGGCGATAACTATCTTTGTTCAGCTAAAGGGCGAAGCAATCGTCCTGCTGTCTTTATAGACTCTTCAGGAAGAGCATTCACAACAGACGCTCATACATTGCCAACAGCAAGAAGCCAAGGAGAGCCGCTTACAGGACGTTTTAATTTAACCGCGGGTGAAACATTTGTTCATTGTTTAATGGCGAATGATGATACTCGATATTTATTAGTGAGTGATGCAGGTTATGGGTTTATTAGTAGTTTTGGCGATATGGTTAGCCGAAATAAAAATGGTAAAGCGATAATTACATTACCAAAAAACTCAAAAGTACTGTCGCCACAGTTAATTGAAGATATTGAATCAGCCTCTTGTTTAGCTATTACTACAGAAGGGCGCATGTTAGTTTTTCCAGTGAAAAACTTACCTGTTTTGAGTAAAGGCAAAGGCAATAAAATTATAAATATTCCAGCAGCACTTGCTAAATCACGAGAGGAACTTGTGACTTTACTTGCTGTTGTACCGGAAGGGGCATCAGTTACTTTACATGCCGGTAGACGTAAACTTACGTTAAAAAACAGTGACATTGAACATTATCGAGGTGAACGTGGTCGTAGAGGAAATAAGCTACCACGCGGCTTACAAAGAGTAGATAAAGTTGAAGTAGAGTTACTTAACTCAGCACCAGAAGAGTAAAGGTCATTTTTAACTATTTATTCCAATAATATGCTTCCACAGTAACCAGAAAATAAAGACCTTAACTATTGATTTGTTAAATTAGTATCTTGAGGTCTTATTCATTGATCAATATCAATTAAGATGCAAACAATAATTGTTTTTATTGTGTCATCACGCTTCACCTGTCTCTTATACACATCTGACGCTGCCGACGAAGAGGATAG
>CAJXUT010000333.1 GCA_913061365.1 uncultured Colwellia sp. | reverse complement strand
TACGAGATTCCTCTACGTCTCGTGGGCTCGGAGATGTGTATAAGAGACAGTTTATAGGCTATGGCCCAACGCGGCGCGCGAGCAACAAAACCAAGTTTTTCTTGTTGTGGGATATTGTCAACTTTTAATACTGTGCCGTCTATTTCATAACTTAAAGCATCACGTTTACTCAGGATGTCTTGATAGAATGCTTCTACTTGCAAAGGATTATCTAACAAACGTACTTCTGGGCACATTGGTAAACCTAAAGCTTTTACCTGACACAAACGTTGGAAATGTGATGGTTTTAAAAACGCTTGAGCAACTAATTCATTTTCTTTTAAAGGTAAATCACCTACATAACCTAGTCCGTAAGCATAAAAAGCCAAATTTCGTTTAGCTGTAATTTTAGAATCTAGCTGACGTAAACTACCTGCGGCTGCATTTCGAGGATTAGCAAAAGGTTTTTCGCCTTTCTTTTTAGCCTGCTCATTTAACTTATTAAAGCTTGCTTTTGGCATAAATACTTCACCACGCACTTCAATAACTTCAGGGTAATCAACGCCACTCTCGCCAATAAGTGACAACGGAATTGATTTAATAGTACGAATGTTTTCGGTAATATTTTCACCTGTACTCCCATCTCCGCGAGTGGCTGCTTGTACTAAAATACCTTTTTCATAACGTAAGCTCACCGCTAAACCATCAAGTTTTGGCTCTGCACAAATGACAATATCTTTGTTAGTAACTAATTTGTCTTGCAGGCGTTTAACAAAAGCTTGCCAATCATCCTTTGAAAAAACATTATCAAGAGACAGCATAGGTAATTGATGAGTAACTTGGGTAAATGCTTTTAACGGTTGCCCTCCCACTTTTTGACTGGGTGAGTCTAGCGTTTTTAACTGAGGGTGTTCCTTTTCAATAGCGATTAATTCTACCATCAATCGGTCATATTCAGCATCAGGAACACTGGGTTGATCTAAGACATAATACTGATGATTATATTTATTTATTTGCTGATAAAGTTTACTTAATTGGTCTTGTAAATTGCTTAGTGATAAAGAAGCATTTGGCATGTTTGGATTTACTCAAAAAACGAAGCCTATAAAGGGTTTTATAGGCTATAAAGAAATAATTCGGAGGGTTAAATTATTCGACACTTGCAAGACGATATTGTCTATCAAACTCTCTAATTTTTCCCACGTAATGTTGTTCTGTTTGTTTGGTCATAACATTACGTTTGTCATCTACTATTTGTGCATTAAACTCAGCAGCCAATTGTTTAGCGGCTGCTAACATTTGATCAAAAGCAGCAAAGGGATCTGTTGCATTAGGCAGTGTCATAAACAAGCTAACCCCTTGGGTAGCAAAAGTTTCCATTGTATCTAAATCAAACGAACCTGGATTCAACATATTAGCTACACTGAAAGTAACCGCTCCATTACCTGCGTTATCCTGATGACGATGAAATATATTCATTTCGCCATATTTCAAACCTAAAGTAAGTAAACTAGGTAACAATGCGGCGCCCGACATTTGTTGGTGTGCGGGCATAACAACACTTAAAATAATAATTTGTGGATCAAGTGCTGGATTATTTGTTTTTTTATTCTCTTCTATTTTTTGCGGTTTGTCTTGTGGTTCATTAATGCTGATATTCGGCATAGGCTCACTTTCTAGGGCTACACCATCACCAAAGTTAATTTCCATTTGTGATCTTTTTACTTCTGCCTGTTCCTGCTCTATTTTAGCTTTTGCTTTTTTATCAATTGTTTTTGGCGCTAGTTTAGTTACAGGTTTTGCTTGGGTAACTGGCTGCTGATATAACGGCTTCTCTTGTGGTACAACTTGCACTGGCTTGGTTTCTTGTTCAGCAAATAGTTCTTGTGAATTTGCTTCGTTAAACATTTCTACCGTTTTACCATCAACAGCATGCTGGTTTTCATTAGCATAAATAGTTTGTTCATCTACTTTTGAATTGCTCGTTTGTGACTCGGCATTTTGTCTAACGACTTTTACTTGGCTTACACCGTCTTGATCAAAGCCTTTACCATCAAAATCTCGTGTTATCGGCTCAACTTTCTCTTTACTTGCTTTAAGCTTATAAGGGTTCTTTTGTTTTCTAATGGTCCACAAACCATGAATAAAGATAGCAGCAATTACCACACCACTAAGAATAATTAATGCATTTCTGAAGTTGTCTTCCATTTTTATGCCTGTATTGTCATTTTCTAAGGAGAATTGTGATTTTTTATTATTACATTTATTATATAGTCGTTCCACTTGACTACCAAGATAACTCTATCAGAAACAATAGTATTTTGTAACAAGTTAGTGCTGTTCTTCTATGAGTAACGCCTTTATACTCACGTATAAAATGTCATCCCGTTATCACGTCTAATTATCAATAACTTACCTTAAAAACAATGAATAATACTGAACCAAATAATAAACAACATACTATTGCTGATAGTGGTATGGGGTATTTCTTTAAAGGCTTTGAGCTCATTCAATTAAAAGGCATTCGTCGCTTTGTTTTTATTCCATTATTAATCAACATGGTATTCTTCAGCATTGCCTTTTATTTTATATTCAAAGAGCTTGAGCACTATATGGATATTTTAATTGGTTGGTTACCCACTTGGTTAGATTGGCTTAGCACTGTTTTATGGCCACTTGTAGTAGTAACTATATTGATTATTTTTTCATTTATATTTAGCACTGCTGCCAATTGGTTGGCAGCTCCCTTCAATGGATTATTATCAGAAAAAATAGAATTGCTCTTATTAAAAGACAAGCAAGTATCAATAGTAGACAATGATGATGGCATGATGGGCATCGTAAAAGATATTCCCAGAACCCTTAATCGAGAACTACAAAAACTGAAATATTACTTACCGCGTGCCATTGGCTTTTTCATATTACTTTGGATTTTACCTGTGGTAGGTCAAGTATTGTGGTTCTTATTTGTCGCGTGGATGATGGCAATACAATACAAAGACTATCCTTTTGACAATCATAAAATTCCCTTTTCATTAATGAAGCAAACACTACAACAAAAGAAGGGCTTGAGCTATAGCTTTGGGGTTAGTGTTACCTTATTTTCAATGCTGCCTTTAGTTAATTTAATTGTTATGCCTGTAGCCATTTGTGGCGCAACAGCCTTGTGGGTTGACCATTATCGAGATGAATTTATTTAAGTCTGCGTCGCACTACAAGTAAAAGTCATATATATTTAAATACATTAACAAAATTAATATAGGATTATGTAATGAGCCATACTAATTCAAACAAGATTTCACTACTTTTTAGCCTTTTTTTGCTAAGTTGTAGTTCTGTCTCTTATACACATCTGACGCTGCCGACGA
>CAJXUT010000332.1 GCA_913061365.1 uncultured Colwellia sp. | reverse complement strand
AGATCTACACTATCCTCTTCGTCGGCAGCGTCAGATGTGTATAAGAGACAGAACAAATATTAAATGTTTTATTGAACAAGCAGTTTCACAAATTAAGACGAAAAGTTAGTGTTTTCACTCTTTACTAATTATAGCCTTCAGTCTTATTGTCATACGACGAATAAGAAAGAATTCATCATAGAAAGGAGTCTAGATTGAAACTTACTAAAAAAAACCTCGACGACGCTGTAAAAGAAAATATTCTTTCATTGGAACAATCACAACAGCTAATTACTTTTTTAAAAAAGCAATCTAATACAGAAGCTAAATTCGACTTTACTCATATACTGTATTATCTAGGCGGGATGATTGCGATTGGCGCGATGACGCTTTTTATGAATTTAGGATGGGAGTCTTTCGGTGGTTTAGGTATTGTTTTTATCTCGTTATTTTACGCCTCTGTAGCACTTAAACTTACTAATACTTTTGAAGCCAAAAACTTAGTTATCCCTGCTGGCATTTGTGGCTCTTTTGTTATTGCTTTAACCCCTTTAGCTGTTTACGGAATACAACATGCGTTAGGGGTTTGGCCGGACGAAAGTATTTATCGAGAGTATCACCGTTATATCAAGTGGCATTGGCTATATATGGAGTTAAGTACCTTAGTAATCGGAGTTATTATTGCTTGGAGGTATAAATACCCCTTCTTGATAATGCCGATTGCTGTCACTCTTTGGTACTTAACCATGGATATTGCTGTAATGATTTCTGGCGGCGAGTATAACTGGGAGCTGAGAAAGTTAGTTTCTATGTATACAGGATTACTGATGATTGCCCTAGCCTTTTGGATAGATGTTCGGTCTAGATATAAAGCTGATTATTCATTTTGGATATACCTTTTCGGAGTTATCGCTTTTTGGGGTGGTATGTCACTACAATATTCTAATAATGAACTATCAAAATTTATCTATTTTATGATAAATCTATTAATGATTTCTGTGGGCGTACTACTAGTTAGAAGAGTGTTTGTTATTTTTGGTGCGATAGGTTGTACAGGTTATATTGGCCATTTAGCAGCAAATATATTTAGAGACAGTTGGTTGTTTCCAATATCTTTATCATTATTAGGACTATTTATTATTTACCTAGGCGTTCTTTGGCAAAAAAATGAATCAACTATTACTAAAAAAACGAGAGCTGTTTTACCACAAGCGCTGCGAGAACTATTAGAATCTAAACATAATTACTAGCTAGGCAGATAAGCTCAAACCTTTGCCAGCAGAAATTAAGCAACTTGCTAGCGATGCATAATGAGTTTGCACAAAAATATTCAATTCATTATATGGGAACAAAACATGTTGTTTTTTCTCCCTATATTGCTAATTTTAATCAACCATTTTATAGTGCCTAATAGCGTATTATATTCTACTTAGAGGTAAATTTACGTGGAAAATTATTTGTTATACCCAATGTTCTCGATGGTTATATTAACTCTTGCTGTCGGCTTTTTAACGGTAAAATATCGTATAGCGAGTGTAAAAACTGGTGATATTAGTGCCAAGTATTTTCGGCTAATGGATGGACAGGATGTTCCTGATATTATTAAAAAAACAACTCGGAATTTTAATAATCAATTTGAAATACCAACGTTATTCTATGTTGTATGTACTTTGTATATAAGTTTAGGTATCGAGAGCTTTCTAGCGTTAGTGTGTGCTTGGTTATTTGCCATTTTACGTATCGTACATTCATATATCCATATAACTTACAATCATGTTATGCATCGCATGCTAACATTTTTTGCTGCATTTATTTGCGTGATAATTCTCTGGGTAGATTTATTGATTCAAGCGTTATAGAAAACGATGTAGGCACTTTTTGTTCTTAAATTAACCTCCTCAAGATATTAAGGAGGTTACTATTCAGTTATTCACACACTAAGACAAATTAGTCTGTAAAGTGTGTGAAGTATTAATCGCTAATAGTTACATATTACTTACGATTATCAATAACACGCTGTGCTTTACCTTGTGAGCGTGGTAACTCATTAGGCTGTTTCAATTCAATAGCACAAGATATACCGATAAACGTTTTGATTTTATGATTCAGTTTTCTTACTAAATCATCATAATTTTCATTAACTGATTCAGGTGCAAGTTCAACCTCAACTTTAATCGTATCCATGTTACCTTTTTTACCTACTTCAATTTGGTAATGAGGCGTTAATCCTGGGATTGCACAAATTTGTGTTTCAATTTGTGTTGGGAAAACGTTAACACCACGAATAATTAACATGTCATCACTACGACCCGTTATTTTATCCATGCGACGCATTGTTCTTGCTGTGCCTTCTAATAAACGTGTTAAGTCACGTGTACGGTAACGAATCATTGGCATTGCTTCTTTGGTTAAGCTAGTGAAAACTAGTTCACCCTCTTCACCATCAGCAACCACTTCACCTGTTACAGGGTTAATGATTTCAGGATAAAAATGATCTTCCCAAATTGTTGGTCCGTCCATCGTATCAATACACTCTTGTGCAACACCTGGACCCATCATCTCTGATAAACCATAGATATCTACCGCATCCATTGACATACGTTCTTGTAAATCTGTACGCATACCTTCTGTCCAAGGCTCTGCACCAAAAACACCTGTACGTAGTGACATTTTCTCAGGGTCTATCCCTTGACGAAGTATTTCATCAGCAATATTAAGCATATATGAAGGGGTAACCATGATAATATCAGGATCAAAATCTTGTAATAATTGAACTTGTTTCTCTGTTTGACCACCGCCCATTGGGATAACCGTACAACCTAAACGTTCTGCACCATAATGAGCACCGAAACCACCAGTAAATAAGCCGTAACCATAAGCAACATGCACTTTATCTTTAGGTCGAGCACCAGCTGCATAAAGAGATCGTGCAACAACATTAGCCCACGTATCAATATCATTTTGGCTATAACCAACAACGGTCGGTTTACCTGTTGTTCCACTTGAAGCATGTACGCGAACAATTTTTTCCATCGGTAAGGCAAACATGCCAAATGGATAGTTATCACGCATATCAGCTTTAGTAGTGAATGGAAATTTACTTAGATCTTCTAAACAAGTTAAGTCATCAGGATGAACACCATGATCATCAAATTTCTTTGTATATACAGGTGAATTATTGTAGGCATTTATCAGCGTCGTTTTCAGACGGTTGAACTGTAAATCTCGTAATTCATCCACACTTGCTGTTTCTATGGCTTCATAACCTAGCTGTTTTGATGACATTTTATTCTCCTAAAAAAAAGTACTTTCGATATTAAGTAATTGCTGATAATATAAAACACTTCTTTGATATAAATCAATAAAAATGTATCACTTTTTAAATTTAGCTTTAATAATTATTTAATAAAAGCAGTTAAGACTGTCTCTTATA
>CAJXUT010000331.1 GCA_913061365.1 uncultured Colwellia sp. | reverse complement strand
CTCGTGGGCTCGGAGATGTGTATAAGAGACAGATAATGTATTCGACAATATACCGAAGATTAATTTACGTTGTGACCGTTGTCTTATTGATGAATTAAACTTGGGACAAGTTAATCTTTCTGTAACTCGTCGGGGACAAGATATAATTGAACTAGACTATTTTAATGGGAAGCGTGAGAAAGCTGAGTTTAATTTATCAGGAAAATGGCAAAAAAATGATAAAGTTAATGCTACAAATATTGCCGGTGAGCTGGCGTTAAAAGATATTGAATATGAATTAGAACAACTAGATTATGCCTCTATTATTCGTGATAGTGGTGGTAAATTAATGCTAGACCTTAACTGGCAAGGTGGTCCACAAGACTTTGATATAGCAAACCTTAATGGTGAACTTAATGCGAATATCGATGATGGATATTTAGCTGAAGTTAGTGATAAAGCACGAATATTCTCTGTGTTAAGTTTGCATTCTATTGTTAGGAAGTTAACGCTAGATTTTAGAGATATTTTCAGTGACGGTATGTTTTATAAAAATATAAAAGGCGATTATCGTGTTAGGGATGGGGTTTTATATACTGATAATACTCGTATGAATGGTACGGCAGGTAATTTGTATATTAAAGGGAATACAAATTTTACTAGCAATATACTCGATTATAAAATGTCGTATAAACCAAATTTAACTTCAAGTTTACCTGTAATCGCATGGGTTACGACACTGAACCCTATGGTGTTTTTAGCAGGTGTAGCACTTGATCAAGTAATCACATCTCAAGTGGTCTCAGAATTTAATTTTGAGCTTACAGGTAGTGTAAATGACCCTAATTTTAAAGAAGTAAATCGTAAAAGTAGAGATATCAGTGTAGGCCGTTCTACACCGCCGACATTTATTGATAATGTTTATAATGAGGACACACAAGATAAAGAATAGATAAATATGATTGATCTATTTTCTCTATCTTTGCAATATAGTTCGTTTCAAATGGACGAACAATGGCTTAATGAACAATATAATCACCAAGGTAATTTAAATAATGGTTAAACTTAGTGCTATTCAACTTACCTCTACACCTAATGTTGAACAAAATATCAATGCTATTGCGAGGCAGTTAGCAAAGTTAACAAAAACACCTGACAGTTCTGAAATAGAACATATTGTTGTATTACCTGAGTGTTGCTTATTTTTTGGTGCAAATGATAAAGAGCAGTTATTATTAGCTCAACAGACAAAGAACGAAAATGAACTGCAATTATCACTAAGCCAGTTAGCTAAGCAATATAAGGTAACTCTTATTGGGGGAACAATCCCTATTTTAGCTGAATGCGGTGAGAAATTTACTAATACTAGCTGCGCATTTAATACTCGCGGTGAGCTAATAACGCGCTATGATAAAATTCACTTGTTTGATGTTAATGTTGAAGATAGTGAAAAAACTTATGCTGAATCTCGTTATACTCAAGCCGGTACTCAAGCTTGCGTAGCGAAAACAGCTATGGCTACTATTGGCATGTCTGTTTGCTTTGATGTTCGTTTCCCATTGCTATATCAGAGGCTTAGTGAATTAGGTGCAGATATTATTGTGGTACCAAGTGCTTTTACTCGTGTTACGGGCAAAGCGCATTGGCAAACTTTGTTGCAAGCTAGAGCTATTGAAAACCAAGTTTATATTATTGCTGCCGGACAAGAGGGTGTCCATGCAAATGGTCGAGAGACATGGGGTCATTCAATGATCATCAGCCCTTGGGGGGAAGTAATGTCTTGTCTTGAAGAAGGTGAAGGCATTGTTACAAGTGAATATATCCCCCTAGAAATACAAAAAATACGTACAAGTATGCCATTGAAGCGTGCTTTAATATCCAATTAAAAATCGAGTGTTAAATGAATAATGTTGAGCAAGCCCTATTGGCAGATAGCCATATTGATGATGATATTCTATTTGAAACATTGAATAGTATGATGGGTAGGCAAGTAAACTTTGCTGATTTATATTTTCAGTCTAGCCAAAATGAATCTTGGATGCTTGAAGATGGCATAGTCAAAGAAGGCTCTTATAATATGGAGCGAGGTGTTGGCGTACGTGCTATTTCGGGTGAAAAAACAGGCTTTGCTTATTCTGATGATATTTCTCCTTTATCTTTAAGACAAGCTGCAGATGCTGCTAAAGGAATTGCTGATAGCGGTAGTGGCGCAAAAGTAAAAGCATTTAAACGTCAGTCACCTATTAAAATTTATCAAACAGTAGAGCCACTTGGCAGTCTAACCCAAGAACAAAAAATAGACTTGTTGCATCAAGTTGAAGCTCATGCCAGACAAGTAGATAGCAGAGTTAGCCAAGTTATCGTGAGCCTATCAGGCGTACATGAAAAAGTTTTGGTAGCAGCTAGCGATGGTACTTATGGGACAGATATTAGACCGTTAGTACGTTTGAACTGCTCAGTGCTAGTAGAGGAAAATGGAAAACGTGAGCGAGCAAGTTCAGGTGGTGGGGCTCGAACAGACTATAGTTACTTTTTTGAATTAGAAACTAACGGTTCAGGCCAAGGTAAAGCACGTTATCTAACATATGCAGAAGAAGCGGTGAGACAAGCATTAGTGAATTTAGTTGCCATTGATGCCCCAGCAGGAACTTTTCCTGTTGTACTTGGTGCGGGCTGGCCTGGCGTGTTATTACATGAAGCAGTTGGTCATGGTTTAGAAGGTGATTTTAACCGTAAAGGTTCATCGGCTTTTTCAGGAAAAATAGGGCAACAAGTTGCATCAACACTTTGTACTATTGTTGATGATGGCACTATAGCAAATCGTCGAGGTTCGGTGAGCATTGATGATGAAGGCACACCAGGTCAATATAATACCTTGATTGAAAATGGCATTTTAAAAGGCTACATGCAAGATAAGCATAATGCAGAGTTGATGGGCGTTAAACCAACAGGAAACGGCCGACGCGAATCTTATGCTCATTTACCTATGCCGCGTATGACAAACACTTATATGTTGGCGGGTGAATCTAGCCCTGAAGATATTATAAAGTCGGTGAAAAAAGGTATTTATGCACCAAACTTTGCTGGCGGACAAGTTGACATCACTTCAGGTAAGTTCGTTTTTACCAGTTCAGAAGCATACTTAATTGAAGATGGTGAAATTACTACACCGATTAAAGGTGCTACGCTTATTGGTAGCGGACCAGAAGCCATGAAACAAGTTTCTATGGTAGGTAATGATTTGAAATTAGATGCAGGAGTTGGAGTGTGCGGTAAAGATGGCCAAAGTGTACCTGTTGGTGTTGGTCAGCCAACTTTAAAAATTGATGGTATGACTATAGGTGGAACACAGTAGCATCGTATTGAACTAGTTTGATGAGTTGTACAAGAGCTGTCTCTTATACACATCTCCGAGCCCACGAGACGTAGAGGAATCTCGTA
>CAJXUT010000330.1 GCA_913061365.1 uncultured Colwellia sp. | reverse complement strand
CGTGGGCTCGGAGATGTGTATAAGAGACAGGGGCTTCATCACGTGCTATTAGCTTTATTATTTTAGCATTACCTTCAAGTAATTCTCGTTCAGCAAAAGCAAATGAACAAGCAAAACTGACATAGAATCGAATCGCTTCAAGCGCATTTACTGAACAAACAGCAAGATATAAACGCTCTTTTAATTTACGCGTATTAACCTCAATACTACGACCTGCAACTTCGTACGTACCTTCACCTTGTGATTGTAGTAGTTGAGTCGTTAAAATAACATCGTCAAAGTACTTAGCAATGCTTGTTGCGCGTTTTAAGATAGCAGGGTTAACGATAATATCATCAAATACTTCACCAGGGTTGGTGAACAAATTACGTAAAATATGCGTGTAAGAGCGAGAGTGAATAGTTTCACTAAATGCCCATGTTTCTACCCATGTTTCTACTTCTGGTAAAGAAACTAATGGTAATAACACAGCGTTAACAGAACGAGCAGCCATTGAATCAAGCAGTGTTTGATACTTTAAATTAGAAATAAATATATGCTTTTCTGAATCGGTAAGGTTTTGCCAGTCAGCTCTATCTTTTGATACGTCAATTTCTTCAGGTCGCCAAAAGAACGATAATTGCTTTTCGATTAATTTTTCAAAAGCCATATAGCGCTGTTGATCATAGCGAGATACATTGACACTATTGCCTAAGAACATTGGTTCTAGTAAAGCGTTATTTGGAACTTGGTTAAACGTAGTATACGTCATTGTGTTTTTAATCCTTGAAGCATCACCACTACATTTTGGTAGAAGCGAAAAAGAGCCTATTTCTTTATAGACTCATTTAATTGTGTTTTATTGTTATGATTTTTGTTGAATATGATTATCTAAATCTTACATGCGCCGCCAGCACAATCATCACTTTCAACTTCAACATCGTCACTGGCTCCGTCACGTGTATTATGATAATACATGGTTTTAACACCCAGTTTATAAGCCGTTAAAATATCTTTTAATACTTGTTTAATAGGAACTTTACCGCCATCAAATTTAGAAGGGTCGTAATTAGTATTTGCAGAGATAGTTTGGTCAATAAACTTTTGCATAATACTAACAAGTTCTAAATAACCTTCATTATTTGGAATATTCCATAATAACTCATAGTTTTGCTTAAGCTTTTTATATTCAGGTACTACTTGCTTTAATATACCGTCTTTACTAGCTTTTATGCTGATTAAGCCTCTTGGAGGCTCAATACCGTTAGTGGCATTAGAAATTTGCGATGACGTTTCAGATGGCATTAGTGCTGATACGGTTGAGTTTCTTACGCCAAACTCTTTTATGCTAGTACGTAAAGATTCCCAGTCTAGATGTAGAGGCTCACCAGTAATGTTATCAACGGTTCGCTTATAAGTATCAATAGGTAAAATACCTTGTGATAATCGCGTTTCATTAAACTTAGGACAAGCGCCTTGTTCTTTTGCTAACAAGTTAGAAGCTTTTAATAGATAAAATTGAATCGCTTCAAACGTTTTGTGAGTTAAGTTATTAGCACTGCCATTTGAGTAGTAAAGGCCATTTTTTGCTAAATAATAAGCATAGTTTATAACACCTATACCTAGGGTTCTACGAGCCAAACTAGCATTTTTTGCTGCTGGAATAGGGTAGTCTTGATAATCAAGTAAACTATCAAGTGCACGTACGGCTAAATCAGCTAAGCCTTCTAATTCATCTAGAGAATCTATGGCGCCTAAATTAAATGCAGACAATGTACACAGTGCAATTTCACCGTTTTCATCATTAACGTCTTTCATTGGTTTAGTTGGCAGAGCAATTTCTAAACATAAGTTACTTTGACGAATTGGCGCCACTGCTGGATCAAACGGACTGTGAGTATTACAGTGATCAACGTTTTGTAAATAAATACGACCAGTGCTTGCACGCTCTTGTGCAAACAGGGTAAATAATTCTATTGCCTTAATACGCTTTTTACGAATTGATTCATCATTTTCGTATTGAACATAAAGCGCTTCAAACTTATCTTGATCTTCAAAAAAGGCATCGTATAAGCCAGGCACATCACTTGGGCTAAACAAGGTGATATAACCACCTTTAATTAAGCGTTGATACATTACTTTGTTAAATTGCACGCCATAATCTAAATGACGAACACGGTTCTCTTCAACGCCTCGGTTGTTCTTTAATACCAGTAAACTTTCAACTTCTAAATGCCAAAGTGGATAGAATAATGTTGCTGCACCACCACGAACACCCCCTTGAGAACAGCTTTTAACTGCTGTTTGAAAGTGTTTGTAAAAAGGAATACAACCAGTATGGAAAGCTTCGCCGTTTCTAATAGCACTACCTAAAGCACGAATACGACCGGCATTCACGCCGATCCCAGCACGTTGAGAAACATATTTAACAATCGCGCTAGAAGCAGCATTAATTGAATCTAACGAGTCGTCACACTCAATTAATACACAAGAAGAAAATTGGCGTGTTGGCGTACGAACACCTGCCATTATTGGCGTAGGTAATGACAATTTAAACGTTGAAATGGCGTTATAAAACCCTTCAACATATTTTAAACGGGTTTCTTTAGGGTATTTTGCAAACAAACAAGCCGCAACGAGAATATATAAAAATTGTGCACTTTCATAAATTTCACCATTAACACGGTTTTGAACAAGGTATTTACCTTCAAGTTGTTTTATCGCGGCATAACTAAAATCTAGATCACGTGTGTGATCTAAAAATAATGACATGTGTTCAAAATCACTTTCATCATAGTCAGTTAATAGGTGTTGATCATATTTACCCGCTTCAACTAACTTCACTACGTGATCATAAAGTTTAGGGGGTTCAAATTGACCATAAGCTTTTTTGCGCAAGTGGAATACAGCAAGCCTAGCAGAAAGGTACTGATAATCTGGCGTATCTTCTGAAATTAAATCAGCAGCAGCTTTGATAATAGTTTCATGAATGTCTTCAGTTTTGATGCCATCATAAAATTGAATATGAGATTTAAGTTCAACTTGAGAAACAGAAACATCTTCTAAACCAGCAGCGGCCCATGCAATAACACGGTGTATTTTTTCTAAATCAATGGTTTCTTTTTCGCCATTGCGCTTGGTAACTGAAAGATTATTATTCATGAAAGCCCTGTGATGTATATATAACTAATTTTTTATTCTATTTTTCAGTACTAAATATGTATTTGTATGAATGACTGAAAAAGCCCTATGTTTTTATTATTTCCCTGATTACGTTTAAAAAATAGCAAACGCACAACATCTAGGGTTTATTATAAAACCAAGCACAAGATAGTGAGGTTTTCGTTTGAATGCAAGCGATAAAAGTTAAGGATTTTAGTTGACTTTTTACTGAGGTAACAAGCGTTAGTGTTAACTAACCCTGTCTCTTATACACATCTCCGAGCCCACGAGACGT
>CAJXUT010000329.1 GCA_913061365.1 uncultured Colwellia sp. | reverse complement strand
CTCGTGGGCTCGGAGATGTGTATAAGAGACAGGTTTAACATTCATTAACTCTAAAATTTGAGCTCTAGAAATACTGACATCAACAACAGTAGGTGATGTGAACATGATTTCAGAAATAGGTTGAGATAAAGGAACATCATTAATTAATGCTCTACGTATATCACCATCTGTTACTGTACCTAATAGACGATTATCAAGATCAACAACTAATGCAAGCTGAAGAGCTTCACTGTCTATAACCTTTAGAACGTCTTGTATATTATTTAAAGGAGAAACTAGTATATTTTTCCAATTGTGACTCATATTAATCTATAACCTTTTTGAAAATACGTGCAGGATAACAAATAGTATTTTTATCTATATCTTTAGTTATGGTAGATCCCGCACCAATAACACTGTTCTTACCTATGTTTACCGACTGAATAACTGAAGAACCTGTGCCAAAATGAACATTTACTTTCGAGGTAACTTGTCCACTAAGAGTAGCGCCTGGTGCGATATGATTATGGCTTCCTATAGAACAATCATGATCAACTATTGAACCAGTGTTTACGATACTATTGTAACCAATACATGTTCCAGTTTGGACAATGGCGCCACGTATTACTTGTACACCCTCTTCTAAATAAGCATAATTAGACACGCTAGCTTCTTTAGAAACTAGCGTTGCAAAGCTATAGCCTAATTTTTTATATTTATTATAAAAATCAACTCTTAATGTACTACCTGGTAAAGAGCCTATTCCATTAACCAATTTAATTTTTGAGTTATCAAACTGCAATACGTCTTTATCACACTTAAACCAATGAAAATCCGAAAATAATTTTTTATTAACTGCAGCATATGGAGATACATAACCAAGAATATTAATTTTTTGCTCTATTAATATTTCTAATAGTACTGACGCATGACCCCCTGCCCCAATTAATAAAACTCCATCATTCATTAATTAGATCACCTACTTGATAATCATTTTTTGCTTTACAGCCTAGTAACTCCCAGTAATTAATTGGGTTTACTCCTGAGCCAGGGCGTTTTATAGTCATATTATATTCAGTAAAAACAGTCCCTTTATTAATAACTTTTTCCGCAACGAGACTTTTTCTTGCTACAGATTTATTTTTTATCTCTGAAGGTTTTGGCCCTTTAAGTCCATCACCGAGTGCTAACTCAATACTTCGAATTCCTTCAATCATTGCTTTTAACTGCTCTGGCTCTAATGATGCTTTATGATCTGGACCTTCCATATTTTGGTCCAAAGTAAAGTGTTTTTCTATGATCTTCGCTTCACGAGCAACCGCAGCGATAGGAATATTGATTCCTGCACTATGATCTGAGTAACCTACAGGTAATTTAAACGCGTTAGCTATTGTATCCATAGCCTTAAGGTTAATATCTTGCAAAGGTGCTGGATATTCTGTTGTACAGTGTAGAATTGTTACTTTTTCTTTAAGAATTTTCTGTCCAAGTTGAGAGTAATATGCATTTTCAAAGGCTTGAATGCTTGGTTTTTCTGTTTGCTTTGCTATATAACCAAAGGCTATAACGCCTAATGCCGTTTCTACTTCAGCCAAAGTAGCCATTCCTGTAGAAACAATTAAATCACAACCTGTTTGTGCATGCTCAAGTACTAAAGGGGCATTGGTTAAGTCGCCAGAGGGAATTTTTAATTTTTTTAACTTTAAATCATTTACTAAAAATTTTAAACTTTCAGAGTCAAAGGCCGTAGATAAAAATTCAATGCCTAATTTATTGCAGTACTCAATCAATTCAAGGTGAAATTCAAAACTTAATTCTAAACGGCTGAGCATCGCAAGTTGAGATTCTTTCTTTTGGGTATTGGCAATTTGATAATCTGCTTGTACTGCACTGGCTGTTACCAACTTGGACGCTTTAAATGTCTGAAATTTAACAATGTCTGCACCTGCTTTATGTGCAGCGTCAACTAATTCAAAGGCAAGTTTCTCGCTGCCATTATGGTTAACACCCGCTTCTGCAATAATTAGTGTCATTTTATATCTCCAACATTTAAATCATAAAATGATTTAAATGTACTTTCTTGGATGCCTTTTAATAGTGTGATTATTTGCCCACTTGCATCGCCTTGACCATATGGATTGCAAACTTTTTCACCGCTTCTTTTATATTTTTTATCAATACCAGTTTGAATAGCATAAATAATATCATTTTTACTAGGTTCACAATGAATAACACTTTTTGCAGCCAATCTCCCTTTCTGCCGCATTCCTATATCTATAGTTGCAACATCAAAAGAAGGAACCTCAATAATACCACTAGAGGAATTACCCACAATAGCAGCGGCGTGTTTAACTGCGCTAAGATACCGTATTTGGCCCAGAGATTTAATAGCTAATGTACGTTTTGAATTGCTATTTGCATAAGATTCAAGTAAGGGGATTATGCGGCGTCCACCATCATCCGCATTTGGGTAGGTCAAGATAATTTGATACTCAGGAAACTCATCTAGAGCATCTAATAATGCTTGAAATGATTCTTCGGGTTCTTCGTTAGCTAAGGTTACAGGGTGATATGTAACTAAAATATAGGGCTGAGTTATACAGAAGTCTAAGGACTTACTTAGTTCAGCTATAGTCATGAATGTACTTCGGCTCAAGTGATCTAAACCTATAGCGCCTACATTTTTTACGCGCTCTGGTGCTTCACCTAGTTGAATAACTCTATTCCGGTATTCATTTGTGGACGTGCAATGAATATAACTTAATTTAGTAATAGCATGGCGGATAGCATCATCATAAGCACCTTCAGTAACTTCACCGCCATGTAGATGTATTACAGGGATCCTTAATATCATTGCTGTTTGCGCAGCAGCTAAGGCTTCAAACCTGTCGCCTAATATTACTAATGCATCGGGGTTTAACCTACTGAGTGCATCAGTAAAACCTAACACACCTAAGCCCATACTCTTTGCAACACCAACAGCAGTATCTGAGGAAAGTAAAATCTCTATTTTTTCATCTATGGCAAAACCATCCTGTTCTATTTGCTGATAGGTACAGCCAAATTCAGGTGATAGATGGGTACCAGAAACCAAAAGTTGTAACTTTAACTCAGCATCGGTTTGAATATCTTTCAAAAGCCAATATAAAAGTCCATATTCTGCTCTCGTTCCCGTAAACACAGCTATTTTACGCATTTTATTATCCATTATTCACTGGTGAGCTCGGTATGTTAACTAAACAAGACTCTACCCATTCAGAAACAGGTAAAGCTCCACGTTTCGCGTTGTGAAACATTGGTAACCTATGCATTAATTTCCATATAGGACGAGTCATCACCCCCTGTGCATTTGTTTCTTTGATAAAAGTTTCACGTATTTCACTATTTGGACAAATAATTGCATTTAACCAATAGTTTGATTGAGCATATTTAGGCTCTTCTATGAATGTAAATTCTGAGCCATCAAACAAGTTTTTATATCTGTCTCTTATACACATCTGACGCTGCCGACGAAGAGGATAGTGTAGAT
>CAJXUT010000328.1 GCA_913061365.1 uncultured Colwellia sp. | reverse complement strand
CCTCTACGTCTCGTGGGCTCGGAGATGTGTATAAGAGACAGTATTAGAACAATCACTAAACCACTGCAAAATGTTTCAACCGCATTGAAAGATATATCTGAAGGTGAAGGTGATTTAACTAAACGGCTTAATTTAAAATCTCAGGATGAAATAGGGGTATTAGCTAACTCATTCGATTTGTTTGTTGATAAAATTCAGTTTATTGTTTCAAATACAAAAAAGGTTGCAATGTCATTAAAAGTGCTTGCAACAGAAGTAGAAGCACTTTCTCAAACCTCGTTTGAAAGTTTAGAATCAGAAAAAGATCAACTTAATTTAATTGTAACAGCAATGACTGAAATGTCAGCAACGTCTAAAGGTGTTGCACAACACGTTGATGAGACATCTGTTGCTGCACAAGAAGCGAATAAAAATGCCCAGAGTGGCTCTACCGTAGTACAAAATACGATAGAAGTTATATCAGAGCTTAAGCAAGAAATTGTTAAGGTAAGTGCATCAATAACTGAATTAGCAAACAATACCAAAAGCGTAGGTAGTGTTATCGAGGTTATTGATAGTATTGCTGCACAAACTAATTTATTAGCATTAAATGCGGCAATAGAAGCTGCAAGAGCAGGAGAGCAGGGTAGAGGCTTTGCAGTAGTTGCAGATGAAGTTAGAAGTTTAGCAGCCAGAACTCAACAATCAACACAAGAAATAAGAGAAAAAATTGAAGAGTTACAAGCCTCAGCACATAAAGCTGTTGTTATGATGCAAAGTAGTCAAGAGAAAACAGAGCAGGGTGTCATTGAAGCTGGCCATGTAGGAAATAGTATAAGTACTATTATTGAGGGTATTTCAACTATTACTGATATGAGTGTCCAAATAGCGAAAGCAGCGGATGAACAAAGCTGTGTTGCAGAAGAAATGGATGAAAACTTAATAAGTATCAATGATGCTGTAGATAGCACGTCCAATGTTGCAGATAAATCATTAAAGTCAGCAAATGAATTGGTTGAAATGTCATTAGAGTTAGAAGGGCTGATTGATAAGTTTGTTACCGAGTAACCTTCTACCAAGCGATGCTAAACTTTACTCCAGAGTACATGTTTTGGGTAAAGTTAGCGGTCTATTCTTTTTTATTACAGTATTACTCGATAAACCCATTATGTTACTAACGTTGACTATTAAACTTAAGCAAATGCTGAATAAACACTTCTAAAGGCTTATTTGGTTTATGCTTTTTTCGTTGTAATAAAGCAATGGGTCGAGTAAGTTTTATATCTCGAATTGGCAATCTAGCAATACTACCTTTTTGTACTTCTTCATTAACAGAGTTTGCCGGTACAATAGAAACCCCTATACCTGCTTCCACTGCTTTTTTTAAAGTGAAAATATTGTCATTAGACATACGGTTGTTTACAGTGATTTGATTTTCAGCCAGTACACCGTCAATGGCTTCACGAGTTGGAATACCAGACTCAAATGCAATAAAACTTTGATTTTCAAGGTGCTTCAATACAACTGACTTTCTACGAGCAAGTTTGTGATCAGGATGCGTTATTAAAACTAAATCATCCTCTCCACACGAAGTTGATACTATTTTTGTTCTTTTTTCTGGGTAGGCGACCATACCAATATCAATTATTTCTTTACCTAATAACCTATATATTTCATCAGCACGGCGATATTGCAAATGTATATGAACTTGTGGGAAAGACTTCATAAATGATGATAAAAAGTCTCCCATTTCATACATACCAACACTGTGTATAGCAGCAATACGAATATTGCCTTCTAATATGCCTTGGCTATAACTAGAGCGGATTTTTAATCCTTCGCATAACCTTAGAATCTCTTTAACATCATCTAGGATCATTTCTCCATCAGAAGTTAACTGTGTATTATGAGGAGTACGACTAAAGAGGTTTTTACCTAGTTCATTTTCTAGTTTCTTTATATGAACACTAACAGCAGGCTGAGTGATATGATTTTGCTGAGCAACTTTTACAAAGCTTAGCTCTCTGGCTATGTCACGAAATAGTTTCAATTGTGTAATATTCATTGTATTAGTTATAGTTATTATCAAGTTAAGTTAATACAATTTATATTATCATCAAATGAGTGTCATAATCTACACATGGTCTAACTGTAGTTTTTGAGATATCAACTATAGTATATGAATAGTTTAGTAAATTTTAAAAATATTACATTAATATAATTAATGTATATAGATAAAAGTATTGATAGAAAAGTATTTCTCTATAAGGAAAGGAAATGGATAAAACAGGTAAAAGTAAAACATCAGAAAATTCAAAAGTAGTCTTTGATTTAAATGCCCGTAATGGGAAAATTGAATGGAATGCTGATGGGAGCTACCCTTACAAAAAAAAGATTTCGGTTCTTGACTATGAACGAGAAAAGCATGAGCTGCAAATTGAACTACTAAAAATGCAAAGCTGGGTAAAAGATACAAAGCAAAGAATTGTCATTTTGTTTGAGGGTCGTGATGCCGCAGGTAAGGGTGGTACCATTAAACGTTTTACTGAACACCTAAACCCTCGTGGAGCACATGTTGTTGCATTAGAAAAACCGAATGCTAGAGAACGTAACCAGTGGTATTTTCAACGATATATTGAACATTTACCAACTAAGGGTGAAATTATCTTATTCGATCGCTCATGGTATAACAGAGCTGGTGTAGAAAAGGTAATGGGGTTTTGTAGTGATCAAGAATATCTTGAATTTTTACGACAGGCCCCTCAGTTGGAACGTATGCTTGTAAATGATGGTATTAAGCTTTATAAATATTGGTTCTCTTCTAGTCGTATTGAACAGTTTAGACGCTTCAAGTCACGTCAAAATGATCCTTTAAAACAGTGGAAGCTTAGTCCTGTAGATATGGCATCTCTTGAAAAGTGGGATGATTATTCAGAAGCCAAAAAAGCAATGATGTTCCATACTGATACTAAAGATTCACCTTGGACTGTAGTACGGTCTGATGATAAAAAGCGAGCACGTATAAATTGTATGCGTCACTTTTTAAGTGAATTAGATTACCCCAACAAAGATCACGATGTGGTTTACCCTGCAGACCCTCTAATTATTGGTTCTGAATCAGATTTGTATGATAAAAATAAAGGCTAAACCTTTCAAAAATATTAGTAAGTATTAATAACAATTAAGAGATGAAAAATGAAAAAAGATAATTTAATGAAAAACTTAGAAAATGCACTTAAGAAAAGCGGAAAACAAGTTGAAGAAGCGTTACAAGAAGCAAAGAAAGCAGCAGCTCAAGCTAAAAAAGCATCTGAATTTGCAGAAGCTACTGAGAAGCAGGTAAAAAAAGCTGAGAAAGAACTTAAAAATGCTGCCCGTAAACTTAGCAAAGCGAAAGCTGAAAAGGCCGCAATGAAAAAGACAGCAAAAAAATCAGCAATCAAAAAAGCTAAAAAGCAGGCTCAAAAAAGTAAAAAAAAATAGGCTGTAATAAATCTGTCTCTTATACACATCTGACGCTGCCGACGAAGAGGATAGTGTAGAT
>CAJXUT010000327.1 GCA_913061365.1 uncultured Colwellia sp. | reverse complement strand
CACTATCCTCTTCGTCGGCAGCGTCAGATGTGTATAAGAGACAGGTCTGACACAGTCAAATTGAGCTTTATAACACACTGATAGATAACAATTAAATTATATTTTTGTAGTTATACATATACGCACAATGAATGAAAAATCATTATTTACCGATAATTATTCATCACAACAATAACAGATAAAAATATTTTTTTGATGATGTTGTATAATTCATTCGTACTCTTGGCTCTGACTTGTAACCAAAAAACAGTCTAAACGTATGAGCTTAACCAACTGCTGAGGACGAATTAAAAACACAACATTCTGTCTAGTTCTATTTTATTAATGTCTTCAACTAAACGCACTTTATCGTTATTTGAAACATCAAACACACGATAAGTATCATCAATAAACTTTGTGACGATAAAGTTTTCATAAATTACTTCTTTTTCAATCACTTTACCGCTAGTCGATTCAGCATATAGCTGTTTCACTAAATTCAAATAGTCACTTCGCAAATCTAAGTATTTTTCATATCCAAATTTTTCATAAATATGATAAATAGAAAAGTGAATGTACTCTTCACTATCGATACAACAAGAAAAACCACCTAGATGCTTTTTCTCAAAATCATCTTTATCGTTGTGAATTATCGTTAACATCTCAAAATTTATTTTATATAGAATTTCCTTAAACTTCTTGATGACAAATTCTTCTGGTGCAACATTTACTAATTCTGCGATGTTTTCAAAAGCTCCTGGCATGTCCGTGGACAGAGGTAAATATACACATAAGATTTCTCTCATTATCGCTAAGCTTGTCTTAAATTGGGTTTTCAATTCATCTGAAGTGTTGGGATTTAAATTCTCATTATTATTTTTCATGTCATATTCTCATTTAGAATCATGTGAAGTCGCTTAATAAAAACGATCCACTTCATACCACAAATTTGTGGTGGTTCATTTGAAGTATTCAGAGAAAAATTTATATGTTACTTCTAGCAAGAAGTAATATTGAGAAGATGTAGAGCAGTGTTTAAAGTTAGTTCACTATTATCCTTTCCCTGCAAAAATGCAGAAAACTATCATTTATTCTATCCGTTAATGTTCACGTTCATTTCTACTATTATCCTTTGGTTTCCATTTAACTTCTTTAATACAATTTGATGACAATACAACCAAAGTTGAAAATTTAACCTTGTACTCTTTTATTATATTACCAAAACAAAAATAACTTTACCAGTTGATTTAAAAGGGTTTTATAATAAATCTATTATTTATATATTTATAAATGACTTATGGTTTTGACTCATAATATGATTAAAGCCTACTCTGACAGATTATGTCTTTTAATCGTTTGAATATTTAATATTACGAGATTTTATGACGTTTAATGTAAATTAAAAGGTGATGTACTTCATTAATAAACTACAAAGTTGAATGCTGGTAAATCGGGTTTTGTTATATGAATCCAAACCCTGGTATGGACTTTATTTGGGGCATTCCTAAGAGATTTAAAACAAAAAACATTTAATCGTACTTAGATGTTTTTTACAATAAATTGAACTTAATAGCAGAAGTACACTCTTACTTAACAGTAATGTTATTCCCTTAGTGTTTCATGTTTTATGCATCTATTATTAATAGATGCTTTTTTTTGCTTTGAGTTTAATAGATGAGTGATGCTAATAATAATAACTGATTAGAAAACTCACTTATTTCTATCACGTAAAATCCCATAGAATTATACTAATCTTTCCCTTTAGTAATACGAAAAACAGTTTGTAGTACATTGGCTCACAAATAGTTAAACTATTGGTAATATGTCTTTTTGTTTTCCCCTTTAAACGGATTTTCGTTATGAATTATAATAAAAAATTAAAATCAACTCGCTGTCGCCCTTCTTCAATTGAAGGACGATGCTTTAACGAAGAAATGGAAAGTGATCGTGGCCGAGCAATTAATTCAGCCGCTGTGCGAAGATTACAACAAAAAACTCAAGTCTTTCCTCTTGAAACCAATGCAGCAGTACGAAGTCGATTAACTCACTCCCTTGAAGTACAGCAAGTTGGTCGATACATTAGTAAAATCATTTTGAAACAGTTTTCGGAAAATGATCTACTTGAAAAATTCAACCTAGCTGAAAATATTGACGGATTTGTCAGTGCAATAGAAGTAGCTTGCTTGCTTCATGATATAGGAAACCCCGCGTTTGGCCATTTTGGGGAAGAAGCCATTAACTTATGGGGTTCTAAAACACTAACCAAACTTTTCAAAGAAAAATTTGGTGACGAACACGAATGTGAAAAATTAGTGAAAGACTTAGCTAACTTTGAAGGAAATGCTCAAGCAATAAGGCTATTACACAATCTTCAGTCTCTTAATCTTACGTATACTCAGCTAGCATGTCTTCTAAAATATACTCGCGGTGCATACGAAGACAAACCAAATAAAACAGATCAATTCTCTTATAGAAAGAAAAAGCCCGGTTTCTATTATTCAGAAAAAGAGTTATTTGAAGATATCCAAAAAGAATTATCAATTAATGACGGATGCCGTTTTCCTTTAACTTACATCATGGAAGCTGCTGATGACATTTCATACTGTATTGCGGACTTAGATGACGCTATAGATAAAGGGATCTTAACCGTTGATCAACTTCACAGTGAAATCACTAAAACTTGGAATAACTTTAAAGAAAATCCTGATGTAAATAATGAAGTTGTTGAAGGCTGTTACTTACTAAACATTGCAAAAAAAGCATATAAAAACTATCTGAATGAAAGCCATAACAAAGACCACGCTTATATACTTACACTACGTACTACACTAGTAAATGATCTGTCAAAATATGCAGCCAAAAGGTTTATTGATAATCACGAACAAGTATTTCATGGAGAACTAGATGAATCATTGCTAGATGGTAGTGATGAATTCAACCTAGCAACTGAAACCTTCAGAAAAATAGCAATCAACAATGTTTTTAATAATCGAGAAGTTGAAAACCTTGAACTAAAAGGATTTGCTGTAATATCTGGTTTACTTAATATATACACACCACTCATTGAATTAACTTACGATGAATTCAAAAGCTTAGTCAATAAAAATGCCTTAAAATCACACCCGATTGAAACAAGGCTTTACCATAAATTATCAAGTAAACATAAAGGGCGCTATAAAGACGATGTAAAAGAATCATTCACTCATAAATCACCATCTAACAATATTAAAATGATGGAACTATATTCAAGAACTAGGTTATTAATTGACTATGTAAGCGGTATGACAGATCAATTTGCACTAGAAGAGTTCCAAAACCTGACAGCCATTAAATAAAGGAAAAACTAGTGCTAAATTATGTTGCTGGATTTTTATTTTCACAAGACTTAACGCATGTAGTCTTATTGGAAAAACAGTCCCCTGCTTGGCAAAAGGGCTTATTTAACGGTGTGGGTGGTAAAATAGAGGAAGGTGAATCTCCTGTACAAGCCATGGTTAGAGAATGTGAAGAAGAGACTGGTGTATCCATTAACGAAAATAATTGGACATGTTACGCACATCTGACA
>CAJXUT010000326.1 GCA_913061365.1 uncultured Colwellia sp. | reverse complement strand
TACGAGATTCCTCTACGTCTCGTGGGCTCGGAGATGTGTATAAGAGACAGGTCAATACTTGCTTATATGGAGCTTTACCATTCATAGCAACAGAAGACATCATTGAAGACATAAACCAACCACGATGTTGATCTGAACCTTCTAAGTATAAGTCTGCAATGCCATCAAACTCTTCACGGGCATTAACAACCGAGTAATGCGTTGTGCCAGAGTCAAACCATACATCTAACGTATCAGGTACTTTAATATATTCTTTAGCATCATCACCAATAAGTTCGCTTGCTTCTAAATCAAACCATGCTTGAATGCCTTTATCTTCAACACGTTTTGCTACGGTTTCAATTAACTCAATGCTACGCGGATGTAGTGCACCGGTATCTTGATGAATAAACAATGCCATTGGCACGCCCCACGTACGTTGACGTGAAATACACCAATCAGGACGACCTTCAACCATTGATTCAATACGACGTTGACCCCAATCAGGAATCCATTGTGTTTTCTCAATTTCGTTTAATGAATCTTGGCGTAAATTTTTATTGTCCATGCTAATAAACCACTGCGGCGTAGCACGGAAAATCAATGGCGTTTTGTGGCGCCAGCAATGAGGGTAAGAATGCTCTAATGCATGATGATGCACTAATGTGCCGTGTTCTTTTAACGTTTCAACAACACTAGCATTCGCTTTAAATACATGTTGTCCAGCGAACAATGGCGTGTCTTCAAGATAAACACCATTAGCTCCTACTGGGTTTGCTACTTCTAGGTTATATAATTTACCGACAACAAAATCTTCTACACCATGACCCGGTGCAGTATGTACACAACCTGTACCTGAATCCGTAGTAACATGGTCACCCAAAATAACAGGAACAGTGAAGTCATAGAATGGGTGTTTTAACTGAACTAAATCTAATTCAGCACCTTTACAAAAACCTAGCGCATGGTATTTATCAATACCAAATCTATCCATACATGAGGTAACTAAATCAGAAGCTAGAATTAATCGTTCTTTGCCTTGCTCTGTTTCACATTGTACTAGGGTATATTCAACATCAGCATGAACTGAAACCGCACGGTTAGCAGGTAATGTCCAAGGTGTTGTTGTCCAGATAACTAGAGAAACACTACCCTCACCTTCATGGTTTTCAGGATGATTAAATTTATCCGCTATGCTTTGATCTACTGCAGTAAATTTCACATCAATCGCTGGGGATTGCTTATCTTTGTATTCTACTTCTGCTTCAGCCAAAGAAGAGCCACAATCAGTACACCAATGAACAGGTTTAAAACCTTGGTGTAAATGACCGTTTTCAGCAATTTTACCTAACGAACGGATAATATTGGCTTCAGTATCAAAATCCATCGTACGGTAAGGTTTCTCCCAATCAGCAAAAACACCTAAACGTTTAAAGTCATCACGTTGACCAGCTACTTGCTTAGCAGCATATTCACGACATTTTTCACGAAAAACACTTGGAGAAACTTTATGTCCAGGTTTACCAACTTTTTTCTCTACCATTAATTCAATCGGTAAACCGTGACAATCCCAACCCGGTACGTAAGGCGAATTGAAATCAGATAACGTTTTCGATTTAACGATAATATCTTTTAATATCTTATTTACTGCATGACCAATATGAATATTACCATTAGCGTAAGGAGGGCCATCATGCAAAATAAATGATTTCTTACCTTTTTTTGCTGTACGAATTTTTCCGTACAAATCTTTAGCAGCCCAGTCTTTAAGCATATTAGGTTCACGGTTCGCCATATTACCTTTCATGGCGAATGAAGTGGCTGGCAAATTCAGGGTATGTTTATAATCACTCATTTAAATCATTATCCGGTTGTTTGAATTTTTCAAATTATTAGACTTGCGCCTAATCTATATTGTTTAATACTTTTTTAGCCTGCTCACTATCTTGCTTAATTTGAGCTGTTAACGCTTCAAGGCTATCAAACTTCATTACTTGACGAAGTTTCTTCTTAATTACCACTTCGATAAATTGACCATAGAGATCGTCATCAAAATTAAAAACATGTACTTCTAACTGTTGTCTTATACCATTAATCGTTGGTCTAGAGCCAATATTAGCAACGCCATTAAAAGTACCATTATTCGTTTCAACTACAACAGCAAAAACACCATCTAAGGGAGATTTTCGTCTTTTTAAGAGTACATTTGCCGTTGGAAAGCCTAATTGCCTCCCACGTTTATCACCATGAAAAACCTTACCCATTATTGAATAAGGTCTACCAAGCATGTTCTCAACATCAGTTAAATTATCTTGCTCTAGAGCTTGACGAATCGCGGTGCTGCTCACTCTACAATTAGCCATTTTACAACTAGCCGTGTCAGTTACAGCAAAGCCAAATTTCTTCCCTGCTTCAAATAGCATGGAGAAATCACCTAAACGATTTTTACCAAAATGAAAGTCATCACCTACAATTAAATGCTTTATGCCTAGTTTTTCTACTAATAACTCTTCGATAAATTGTTGGGCGCTTTGACTGGCAAATTTTTGGGTGAAATTAACACAAATTAATCGTTCTACACCTAATTCGGCAAGTAATGCGTACTTATCTCTTAAACGACACAGTCGAGCAGGCGCTTTATCTGCTGCAAATAATTCTTGTGGTTGTGGTTCAAATACTAACACCGCCGCAGTGCAATTTAACGCCTTTGCTCTAGCAACTAAGGCCTCAACAACACGTTGGTGTCCTTTATGAACACCATCAAAATTACCTATAGTTAATACACAACCATGATCTTCTGGCTGAATATTATGTATACCGCGAACTAACTGCATGTTTGTATTTTTGGCCTAAAGCAAATATATAGATAAAATAAATCGCCGAATTATATATTATCGCGTAATAATAATCAGTACTTCTAACTATTATTTTTAACTTTAAAATCACCTAAGCGAACACCCAGTAAAGCAATTGTAAGAAAATAACTTACGCAACCGCCACCAATACATAGTATTAACTGCAATATTTGCTCGCTAAAGCTCATTGCTAGCCATACATCAAAATCATCAGATAATTGAGAAACAGCTACAGCCATTACACCTGCAGATAGCACTAATTTTCCAATGAAAATTTTCGTCTCTTTAGATAAAGAGTACACACCCGCTTGTTTTAATCCTCGATATAAAAGCCACGCATTTAAAGTAGCTGACATTGTTGTTGCTATAGCCAAGCCTACATAACCCAAAAAAGGTGCAAGCATCAGGTTAAACCCCATATTGGCAACCATTGCTATGATGCCAATTTTAACCGGTGTTTTAGTGTCTTGCCTTGCATAGTAACCTGGCGCTAACACTTTGATAAACATAAAGCTTAAAAGGCCAGAAAGATAAGCAAACAATGCCATTGATACTTGTAGCACATCATTTTCACTAAACTCGCCGCGCATAAACAATACCATGATAATGGGTTGAGCAAGCACCATAAGCCCTGCTAAAGCAGGCCACCCAAATAATGAAATAACCTTAATCCCCCAATCTAACGTTGCAGTAAATTCTCCAGCACTATTTTTACCTGTCTCTTATACACATCTGACGCTGCCGACGAAGA
>CAJXUT010000325.1 GCA_913061365.1 uncultured Colwellia sp. | reverse complement strand
TACGAGATTCCTCTACGTCTCGTGGGCTCGGAGATGTGTATAAGAGACAGGCTTAGAACACAACTTAACCTCTTTTCAAAAACAATTATTAAAGTTAGTTATCTCTGCTGAAAACTTAACTTTGTCTTACTTAATTGAAAATACTCAAACATCATTTTCTGAAATCATTCCACATATTGCAGACTTATTAGCTAAAGGTCTTTTAGAGTCTAATCTACTTGAACCACTAGAATGCGATAGTAATTTATACTCTTATGGCTAATTCATTTGATTCTCTTTTTTCTGATAATAAAGAGCAATCAAAAGAAGCTCTGAATAATAGTGTGGATGAAAAACCTTTTCATGCTTATAAAGAAGCTTATAAAACAGAAGAGAAATTTTTAGACATTACTGTTTTTTCAGAAGAACAACAGCATGAAGCTATCCGTCGACATTCTTGGTTGAAAGAAGTATATAACCTTAATATCAAGGTGTTTTCTCAAAAATCACTTGAAGCACCTCTTCAACAAATACAAATTATCTTAGGTGATCATCCTCCTGGTTGGCGCACACTCGCACGGTGGCATAAAAATTATCAAGAATCAGGGAAGAAACTTATCTCGCTTATCCCTAAACAAAAATCAGGAAATTCTTCTGTTAGATTGCCAGACATAGTGGGTGGCTTTATACAGGAGGCTTTAGACCGCTTATTAAGTGTAGAAAGACCGTCAATTGCAGATGGCCATAAATATTTAGAAGAGCTTATTTATAAACATAATAAAACCACTGGATCTAATGTAGCTACCCCATCATATGAAAGTATAAGAAGAAAGTTTAAGGCTGTTTCTCCATATGATAAAAAATTAGCTTTTGAAGGTAAAGCAAAAGCAGATCAAGAATTTAAAAAAGTAGGTATGATATTAAAAACATCTAGAGTTTTAGAATGTGTCGAAGTTGACCATACTCCCTTAGATCTATTTGTAATTGATGAAGTATCCAGTTTACCACTAGGTAGACCATATTTAACTGTATTCAAAGACCGCCATTCCAAATCAATAACAGGATATTACATAGGCTTTGAACCACCTAGCGTAGTTTCTGTTGGTTACGGATTAAAAAACTCAATTATCTCTAAGATCTGGTTAAAAACTGAATATCCTGAAGTAAAAAAAGAATGGTCTGCTTATGGAATTCCAGAACAGCTGGTTGTAGACAACGGAAGTGAGTTTTGGAGTGGAAGCTTTGTTAATATGTGTTTGGAATTGAATATCGATATCAAACAAAATCCAGTAAGAAAACCTTGGCTAAAACCAAGTGTTGAACGCTTTTTTGGAACCTTAAATCGAAGCTTATTTACTAGTACACCAGGTAAATCTTTTTCAAATATTTTTGAAAGAGAAGATTATGATCCTCAAGAACATGCTGTATTAACGTTATCAGTGTTAAAAGAAATATTAGTTACATGGGTTGTAGATATTTATCAAAACACACCAAATTCACGTAAAACCAATATTCCAGAATTAAGCTGGACAAACGCCTGTAAAAAGTTTCCACCCCTAAAATTTGAAGGAACAGAGAGTCAGTTAGACTTTTATATGGGAAACCTAACTCACAGTACATTAAGAAAAGAAGGGATTATATTTAAATACCTACGTTATCATAGCGATGAACTTGCTCGTATAAGAGCTCAATTAGGTGATCATAAAATACAATATAAATATCTATCTGATGATTTAAGCTACATATATGTTCTAAATGAACAAGATAAAAAATACATAAAAGTACCAGCAGTAGATAGTGAATACACTGAAAATTTATCTTTATGGCAACATAAGCTACACCTGAAATATGTTCAAAAATATATAGGTAAAAACTTTAAAGTAAATGACTTAATAGAAGCTAGAATCAAAATAAGAAATATTGTTGAAGAGGCTGTTAGTAGTAAGAATACTAAAGTTACAGGGAAAAAACGCGCTAGTCGTTATCTTGAAAAAGACGAAGACCATTTATCCGAGTCATTAGACAATAATGTTGAAAGTAAAAGCAATAATACCTCAATGAACGACGATGAGAGTGACTGGGATTTTGATGACAGCTGGAGTGTTGATTTTAAAGATGACTAATACAAACCTTCAGACTAATGCATTTACTTCGTCACTAAATACTATATTTGTACTTAGTCCAAAACTAACCCAAATCTTAGAGTTAATAGAAGACTGCCGATTAGATAGTAAATTAACGAATGATCCACAATGTATGCTCGTAACTGGTGATACGGGATCGGGTAAAACATCATTAATAGAATACTATCAAAAAGAAAAACCTAATTTAGAAAATCAGTATGCTTCTACAATCCCTATTTTATCAACAAGCTTACCTGAAAGTTCAACTCCGGTTACAGCAGCCCAACAACTCTTATACGATTTAGGAGATCCATTTTATTCGAAAAGTGACAACATTATAGAACTAACAGCCAAGCTAGTGGTTCTTATTAAAAATTGCCAAGTTGAAATGATTATTATTGATGAATTTCAACATATGATTGAGTTTAAAACAAAAAAAGTATTATTTAGAGTGGCAGACTGGCTAAAAATGTTAATTGTCAGAACTAAAGTACCGATTATATTATTCGGTTTACCTTATTCTGAATTGATTTTACAAACCAATAAACAATTAGCGGGTAGGTTTTTATTACGTCAGTCTTTGGCGCCCTTTAGAATTAAATCGAAAGACAATAGAAACTACTTTTTAAGTTTCTTAAATGCGGTAGATAAAGCATTGCCATTTGAAAAAAGTTCTAACTTAACTAATTCAACAATAGCTAAAGCTATGTATGTTGCATGCAAAGGGAATTTAAGGAATTTAATGGTACTAATTAACTATGCCGTTAAAAAATCATTAAAAAAAGGTGAGTCAAATTTATCTATAGAGTCTTTAAAGTATGCGGCTGATATATTAAATATTACGTCCACAAATCCCTTTAAGCTTAAAAGTATAGAGCTTAGTGATATTATTGAACCTTCTAAAAACATAGGCTGGGAAACTATTTTAGAGCAGCAAAAGGTCACTAAAAAAGACATTAAGTTAACAATCGATGATCTTTTTACCTAAAAATATTTTAAGGTAATAAGTCTCTAGCGTGGCAGCCTAGAACTTTAGTTAATGCATACAGTTTATCCACGGTAATATTCACTTGCCCGCGTTCAATTCTACCTACATAGCTTCTATCAAGATCGGCTAGTTCAGCAAATTTATCTTGTGCTAACCCTATTTCTTTCCGTTTAGCCTTAATATTAGCGCCTAGTTCTTTTGCCAAGTCTTTCATTTTTTTAGCTTCTTAAAATAAAAGACTATCTTGTTTTGCGGATTACAAATCTACGGTTTATAATCCTCTTTTTAAATTGTTGTAGTAAATAGATGCCTAACATAAAAGTAATAACGATTAATCCAACTATTCACCAAATTTTAATTGAAAATAAAGGTAATTATGTCTCAATAAAAGAGATTAGAACGAGATTTTCTTTGGTCACAAATATTCAAATAAATTCAGATGAACTTACCAAGGTTATATATCGGCAATTACTTAGGCTTGTAAAAAATCAAATAATAGAAAAAAAACCTGTCTCTTATACACATCTGACGCTGCCGACGAAGAGGATAGTGTAGAT
>CAJXUT010000324.1 GCA_913061365.1 uncultured Colwellia sp. | reverse complement strand
ATATTAGTGAGTAAAACTACTTACATTAATATAATAAGTTCTTAAATTTTTAAAACCCAATATTAACTTTTTAATATTGGGTTTTTTTTGATACAGAATATAGGTTGCTTTCAATTAAATTGTCAATTAACGTACTTTGTTGAAAGTTAATATCATTAAGGAATATGATTAAATGGAAAATATCGCAGAAAATATACTGACTAGCCCAGTATTATGGCTAACAATTGTAATATTATATACGTTGAAAAAAGGTATATATTTCGTCCCTCAAAACCGTGGTTATGTGATTTATACCTTAGGAAAATACAGTAAAACATTATCAGCAGGCTTAAATTTTATTATCCCGTACGTGCAGTCAGTTGCGGCTGATCGTAATTTAAAAGAACAATCACTCGAAATTATTTCACAGCCTGCTATTACTAAAGATAATATCACCTTGGATATTGATGGTATTTTATTTATGAAAGTTACCGATGCGGCTGCGGCAACCAATAATATTACTGATTATAAATTATCAGTAACGCAGCTTGCCATGACAACTATGCGTAATGCCATTGGTGCAATGGAGTTAGATGAATGTTTTCAAAATCGCGATGCTATTAATGCGCAAATACTTGGCTCTATGACTGAAGCAACAGCGCCTTGGGGCGTTATGGTGACGCGATATGAAATTAAAGATATAACGCCGCCGCAAACTATTCGTGAAGATATGGAAAAACAAATGACAGCAGAGCGAGAAAAACGTTCTGTTATTTTAACTGCTGAAGGGGTAAAAACTGCTGCCATTACAGAAGCGGAAGGTCAAAAACGTGCACGTGTTTTAGATGCGGAAGCGGCAAAATCTGAACAAGTTTTAGCAGCTGAAGCATCAAAAGAATCACAAATTTTAGAAGCTTCAGGTAAAGCTGAAGCCATTCGTTTAGTTGCAAAAGCTGATGCTAGTGCATTAGAAGTTGTGGGAAGTGTAGCGAATACTGAAGTAGGCCAATCAGCTGTTACCTTAACTTTGGCACAAGATGCAATTACTGCGCATCAAGCGATAGCTAATGAAAGTACAGTCGTACTCACTGATGGTAAAACCGGCGATAATATTGCTAACACGGTAGCGCAAGCGATTGCAGTATCAAGTAGCTTGAAGTTATCTAATTAAAGTGGCTGGTAAATTTTATTCTTCTTTATCTAATGAGGTTTTATGGAATACTTTTTAGAAAATCCTGATCATTTATGGTACTTAATTGCCGGTGTGAGCTTTGTGGTGGAATTAAGTATTATGGGACTAAGTGGGCCGCTATTATTTTTTGCTATTGCGAGTTTGATTACTGGAGTTCTTGTTAGCTTTGAGATGATAAGCGGTTGGCAAAGTGAAATTTTGACCGTTGGTTTATTAACAGCGTTTGTTGCTGCTATTTTATGGAAACCATTGAAGTCGCTACAAAACACCAAAGATAAAACAGATAATTCTAGCGATATGATTGGTTTAAGGGTACTAGCAAGTTCTGAAGTTACCGTGACAACCGGCAGTATTCGTTATTCAGGTATCAATTGGCAAGCACGTTTAGCAGATGATGTAGGTGTTGAATCAATAAGTGCAGAAAGTCAGTGTGAAATTGTAGCGATAACAGGCAATATTATGTTGGTAAAGCCGTTACAGTAGCAATCATTCTTAGAAGCGGTATCATAGTTTTTTATTATGATACCGTTTTAGTCTCTCTATCTACAAAACCCTGTTCTATGAGATAAACCTGCAGTGATACGAGTAAGCTAACCACTAACAAAAACGGAAATATTGTTTTGTTGGGCTGATGGCAATAGTCTTTATAGAGAAGAAAAAGTAGTAATTATGGCTAAGCAAATGAGTTGTTTTCTAATTGACAATCAAAACTCTGCCAGTGTTAAAAAATACTCGCTATTAATTGAGAAAGTTATCGAAAGTAGGTGACAAATTAAGATAGAATCTAATATGTTGTCAAGATCTGTTGCCGTTACGTATTTAGGTTAATGGCTTATAAAGGTGAGTATAAAGTTACTCCCTTATATACTAATTCGCGATAATAGGTAGGCATTCTTAGATGATTCATTTTTGAAAGCTAGCTATCCCCTGAACTTAAGTTGCAAGAACGTTACAGGGCGAAACTTGATTATTCACTATCATGACAGCATTAATCTTTAGGTTTGCTTCTTAGTGAAAACAATAGACTTAAGTTGGTTAAAAACTTATCTTTTTGAGCGGCCTATTTATGGTCGTACTCATGTGAAAAGAGTAGTATAGATAATATTCAAATCGACGGAGCATTAGCTTGTAAGCTAACTCATCGGGAAATAGATACAAAAAACTGTGTAGGAAAATAGTGTAGGAAAATAGTGTAGGAAAATAGTGTTATGCATATTATTCATCTCCTACTTAAAAATTTTCCTTATTAGTTAATACAATGAAAAACTTTTTAAATTTTTACTTTATTAGAATGAGCAAATAAATGACGATAAAAATAACAGCATTACCCAAAGAGAAATGTAATACGTGTCCAGAAGAATTTAGTTTTGGTGTTACTTTTTCTGATCACATGTTCATACAAAATTTTGACCAAGATAAAGGTTGGATTGATGCGAATATAGGTCCTTACCGTCCTTTATCATTAGATCCATCAGCGGCTGTCTTTCATTACAGCCAAGAAATATTTGAAGGATTGAAAGCGTACCGTAATGCTAATGGGGGCATTAACTTATTTCGTCCAGAAGAGAATATTAAGCGATTTAATCGTTCAGCAAAGCGTATGGTTATGCCTGAAGTTGATGAAAATCTTCATCTTGAAGCAATCAAAGCATTAGTCCAATTAGATCAAGCTTGGGTACCAGATCAAGAAGGGGCTTCTTTGTATATTCGTCCTACAATGATTGCAACCAGCCCTAAACTAGGTTTGGGAGCGAGTAGTACTTATGATCATTTTATTATAACAGGCCCTGCGGGTAGCTATTTCTCTGGTGGCTTAACTCCTATTTCTGTTTTTGTTGCTGATAAATATCGTCGAGCAGTAAAAGGTGGAGTTGGTGAAGCTAAAACAGGTGGTAACTATGCTGCCAGCCTTTTTGCTTCTGAAGAAGTAAGTAAGTTAGGTTATTCACAAGTGTTATGGTTAGATGCTGTTGAAGGTAAATTTATTGAAGAAGTTGGTGCAATGAATATTTGCTTTGTTTATGAAGGCAAAAAAATAGTAACACCAATGCTTAGCGGTAGTATTTTACCTGGAGTAACGCGAGATTCTATTTTAAAACTAGCACCTAGCTTGGGTTATGAGGTTAGTGAACAGCAATTAGATATAGAAGAAATCTTAGCTGATATTGATAGCGGAAAAATAACAGAAGTTTTTGGTTGTGGTACAGCAGCAGTAATTTCGCCTGTTGGAAAATTAGGTTTTAAGGAAGTAGATCATACTATCAACGACTGTCAAACGGGGCCGGTATCTAAACACTTATATGATGAGTTAACAGGTATTCAATACGGTACTCGTGAGGATAAATTTGGTTGGATTCATAAAGTCTAAACAATTAACGTTGTAGCCTTGTTGATTGAATATACGAATCAGTCAAAATAAACAATTAAAAGGGATATCATGGTCTTTATCTATGATATCCTGTCTCTTATACACATCTGACGCTGCCGACGAAGAGGATAGTGTAGATC
>CAJXUT010000323.1 GCA_913061365.1 uncultured Colwellia sp. | reverse complement strand
TTTTATGTCTAAAGGTTTTCAAATCAGTCCAACAGGATTGACTGAGACAATGTACTTATTTTATCTAAATCTATTTTATAGAGTCTTCAATTAGTAGATAGCTTTTTTGCTATATCTAAGCTGTTCTGTTTGTAAAATTATAATCACCACTTATTTTTAATTAAAGGTGGGATAACATTTGATTGTTATCTTTGCACGCTTTCAGCAGAGAAAACGATATAAATACCCGCTTTTATCAAAATTGTGTTGAAGGAGCTCAATAAATACTTGATATACTTATTATATAAATGTAATTTTATTTCTAATATAAAAATATACGATGGTTAATAGACTGAAGAAAAACGGTTTTTTTCCCGTCTAATAAGCTGTTATATGCAAGGATAGCTATGAGTACTTGGCGGAGAATCGCAATTGATTTGTTTCCTGTTATTAAACAAGATATTGAAGAGTCAGGCGGCCCGGGTGAAGCTTGGAGCTATATTGAGTATCGGTTATTAGATGCTCTTAATAATGGCGATACTCAATACATTAAGCATGTAAAACAATACTTTTCATGGTGCATAAGTACAAAATATGAAGATACCCCTCATCAGGCTGTGCTTTGTGGTTTTCTTGAAGATATAGGGCGAAAAAAACATTACTGGCCTCATTTATCTAAACTACTAACCAAACAACAGTTTGAGTATTACAAACCTTCTTTAGGTTATGCTAGGTCTGCTGAGTTTATAAAAGAAATGGAAGCTACTTTTTATGATAGGTGAATAAGCATATAACAAGGCAATCAAACGGAAAAATTACAGTTGGCTGTTTTTCGTTCCTCAAACATTTTAGCCAACTATAATTTTCCGCTTATTGCGGCGTTATGTTACTAGGGAAAGTCTATGAGTGTAGGTGTTAAAAATTTAGAATCACGAAAATCTGATTTTATGCGTAAAATTGTTTTGTTCGCTATCACTACTTTATGCATACTCTTCGGTATCGGTTTAAGTATATTTATTAGTTTAGCTTTCCTTGAGCCATCAGCAGGGCAATTCGTTAATCTATTTAGTGCTACTATTCTTCCTGTGCTAGCTTCAGGCTATGTTTTACATTACTACTATAAACATTACTTTGTTCGTGCAAAGTAACATAACAAGCCAATTAAGCAGGACTAAAAACAGTTTGCTCAGTTTCGCTTCGCTACACATTTTAGCAAACAATTTTTAGCCTCTTATTGGGGCGTTATACGTTTCTAGAGTTTTGAGTAAATTGAACCCCTTTACTCACATATAAATCACAAAGGAAAGCTAAATGAAATCAGATGATGACTCTGCTTTTGAAGCAAAAATTGACGGAATCAGTAAAGGGCTTAGAATGGGAATGGCAGAGATATACGGCCAGCTCCTATCTTTCGATAAACAAAATATAGAAGATGATAAACCATCATTCGCGTATGCATTTCTACAGCAGCAGGCTTCTGAACTTGGACAAACTTTTGATGAATTTATGGATGAACAAACCAAATCATTGGAAGAATACTATGAATACCGCGACGCAATAAACAACTTGTATGAAGTTGCGGATAAATATGGTTACGAAGAAGAAAGTCAGTAGTGTAATTAAACGTATAACAAGCTAATAAATAAGGACAAAAAACAGTTGGCTGTTTTCGTTCCTCAACATTTTAGCCAACAATTTTTTGCCCATTATTAGGGCGATATATGGATATTAAGCAATAAACACTAGTGAACAATGATGTACGTAATTGTAGTTTATCTACTTGATATGTAAGTGTTAAATTTCATTGTTTTTGTTTTGTGTTGTTCTTGTTTGTTCATTGTAGCATAATGATGGAGCTACAAATGAGCTACAAATGAGCTACAAGTGAGCTACAAGGGTGGTAACGTAATGCCAGTAAAAAACAAAATAACAGCAACCAATATCAAAAAATTATTACCAGAAGATAAGCGTTTAAATGACACTGAAATTTCTGGTTTTCACGCCCGTATAACACCATCTGGTTTAATCACTTATTATTTGTTTTATCGCCTCAATGGAAAACAAGTCAATTATCGATTAGGTATCGATGGACAAATGACACCTGCACAAGCTAGAGACTTAGCAAAAAACAAAATTGCAGAAGTCACTCAAGGTGTCGATGTTCAAGCGGTCAGAAAGCATGACCGAACTAAAACCAAATATTCTAAATTTTCCACATTACAATTTTTCTTAGAAGAAAAATATGCGCCTTGGTTAAAATCACGCAATCCAAAAACAGCAGATAAAACCATAAAAGCGTTTGAATCTTCATTCCCTACGCTAATGGACTTTCAATTATCTGATATTAACGCGTGGGAGATCGAAAAATGGCGAAACAAGCGATTAACTGACGGAGTTAAGCCCGCAACAACGAATCGGCAAATAAACACCCTTAAGGGCTGTTTGAGTCGTGCTGTTGAATGGGGGGCTATTGATAGCCATGATTTGAATAAGGTAAAAACCTTAACAGTTGATAACTCTAAAGTTCGCTATTTATCCAAAGATGAAGAAACAAGATTACGAGAAAACTTACAAACCTGTGATACTGACTTTTTAGAAGTGATAGTGTTACTTGCTTTAAATACAGGTATGCGCAAAGGTGAGCTGTTATCACTTGAATGGAGTAACGTTAATTTTGAGAACAAAATATTGACCGTTGACTTTCAAAATGCAAAATCAGGTAATACCCGTCATTTGCCGTTAAATACACAAGCCTTTAATACACTTAAAGAGTGGCAACAAGAAACGGACGGAATAGGTTTTGTATTCAAAGATAAAAACAACACCCCATTAAAAGACTTTCCTTATGTTTGGGGAGCGTTATTAGATGAAGCGAAAATTACGAATTTTCGATTTCATGACTTACGGCACCATTTTGCTAGTAAATTAGTAATGGCAAGTGTTGATTTAAATACCGTTCGTGAGTTGTTAGGTCATAGTGATTTAAAGATGACATTAAGGTACGCGCATTTAGCACCTGAGCATAAAGCGGCAGCCGTTAATCTCATTGGATAATAAATTTGAAAAATCAAAATAAAACGATTAACTTACATATAATCTTTATCACAGGCACTACTGCCTGATAGTAACATTTATGTTTATGACAAACTTACTTTGTCAATTCAAGCAGGCCATGTTTTGTTACTAGATGCTTCATAAGAAAGCATGGTGATATTAAATTTTGGATCGCCCCCTAAAGGGTTATCTAGCCTATAGCATAAGAGCCAATTGCATTAGGGTTAAATTTAATGGAATCATTATGCCTATCAAAAATGCAAATAGAACATTACCCGCTTTAAATCATTACAAACATATTTCTTACGAAACTTTAGCTGCCAGTTGGTTAACTGAAGATGGTTGGGAAGTTTTTATGCCCTTAGTTGATCATGATAAGAAAACAGACTTACTCATTGCTGATGATACAAGTTTTTATCGAATACAGGTAAAAGCCCTTGAGTCTTTAGAAGAGGATATTTACGTTGAAAATAAATGGAAAGATAAAGAAATAGACTTTGTGATTTATTTTTCAATGCAAGGTAGCTGGGGATATATTACCAAACCTTTTAAAACAAACCGTGCAAAATTAAATTCACATGAACATATTAGATTTCATCAACATCCAACAAATTTCCTAAAAGCTTTTAATAAAATTTAATTATCAAATAAATACTATTCATC
>CAJXUT010000322.1 GCA_913061365.1 uncultured Colwellia sp. | reverse complement strand
ATATGGAATTTACGCGTATTCATTGAATTCAAGTTTTATTACAATTAAGATGTTAAGTACGCTAGGGAATGTGGGGCTTTCATTATCAAAAATCAAATTACCATCCAAGAGATGCAGCCGGAGCATGAGCGATTAGAAGTACAGGTTAAGCATCAACTTTCAAGTTCAATCAAACGCTTTTTTGAATTGTCTCACGATATACTTTGTATTGTAGATTTGGACGGTCATTTTACGTTAATAAACCCTACTTTCTCGACAACCCTCGGCTATACAAAAACAGAATTAAGTAAAGTTACATTCCTTCAGCTTGTTCATCCTGAAGATCTAGAATCCACCAGTCTCACATTCAATAATTTATATAAAAATCATGCTATAAATAGTTTGGAAATCCGCTACCGTTGCAAAGATGGAGTGTACAAATGGTTACATTGGTCATTTTATTTAATCAATGATGAACAATTGTTCTATGCCACTGTGAGAGATATTACTGAACAAAAGCAAAGGCAAGATGAACTTGAGGAAAGCAATAATTATCTCAATAGTATTTTTCGTGCTGTACCAGCAGGCATTGGCTTAGTTAGAGAGCGAATACTAGTAGAAGTTAATGAAAGAGTATGTGAGATTACTGGCTATCAACAAGAAGAGCTGATTGGAGAAAGCTCACGAATTTTATACCCTTGCGATAAAGAATATGACTTTGTTGGGCAAGAAAAATACAGACAAATACAAGAAAATGGCACAGGTACTGTAGAAACTCATTTCCTTTGCAAAAATGGTCATATTATTGATGTATTATTAAGCTCTACGCCATTAAATGTTAATGATCTTTCTCAAGGCGTTACTTTTAGCGTAACCGATATTACTGTCATCAAACAATCAAAACTTGCTTTACAGCAAAGTCAGAAGAAATACCTTGATTTATATGAAAATGCTCCAGATATGTACCTTAGTGTTGATCCTAAAACAACTAATATCATTCAATGTAATCAAACATTAATAAATGTGATGGGATTTTCTAAAGAAGATGTTATTGGACACTCTGTTCTAAATTTATACACACCTGAAAGTGCGCTCTATATCACAAGTAACATACTGCCGATGTATTTAAACAAGGGCATAGTGAAGAATGAATACTTACAAGTACAGAAAAAAAATGGAGACATTCTTGACGTATCTTTAAATATAACCGCCACACGTGATGAACAAGGAAATATTTCATACAGCCGAGCTATCTGGCGTGACATTAGCACAATGAAAGAACATCAATATAAATTAGAACATATTGCTCACTATGATCTACTAACTAGCTTGCCAAATAGAGTTTTACTTGCCGATAGGTTATCTCAAGCTATGCTGAAATGCCGTCGTCAAGAGCAATCACTGGCCGTTATATTTCTAGATTTAGATGGCTTTAAAGCGGTTAATGATGCATACGGGCATGATGTTGGCGATGAATTATTAATTGCCCTTTCTGTGCAAATGAAAAGGGCACTACGTGAAGGCGACAGCTTAGCTCGTATTGGTGGCGATGAATTTGTTGCCGTATTAACTGATTTAACCTGCATTGAAGATTGCGAACCAGTAATAGAGCGATTACTTTTGGCCGCTTCTAAACCTATAACCATTGACAATGTTATATTGAACGTATCTGCCAGTATAGGAGTTACCTTATATCCCCAAGATAATGTAGATGCAGATCAGTTAATGAGGCACGCCGATCAAGCTATGTATGTGGCTAAAGAATCAGGGAAGAACCGTTATCATTTATTTGATACAGTGCAAGATGATGCGATTAAAGTACAACAAGAAATGTTGAAAGCTATTCGCAATGCCATAGATAACCATCAATTTATTCTCTATTATCAACCTAAAGTAAATATGAAAACAGGTTCTGTTGTTGGAGTTGAAGCACTTATACGTTGGCAACACCCAGAGCGTGGGCTACTAAATCCTATCGATTTTTTACCAGCTATTGAAAATAATCCCATGAGTATTGATATTGGCGAGTGGGTTATTGATCGCGTACTAACGCAAATTAGCCAGTGGCAAAAGTCAGGACTTTTCCTTCCCGTAAGTACTAGCGTCAACATTGCCGCATTACAATTACAACAACCAGGGTTTACACACAAATTAACCAATATTCTCGCCAAGCACCCTGATGTTGATCCCAGCTATTTAGAATTAGAAGTTTTAGAAACAAGTGCTTTAGAAAATGTGCAAAATGTATCAATAACAATGAAAAACTGTATGGCGTTAGGTGTAAGCTTTGCTTTAGATGATTTTGGCACAGGATATTCTTCCCTGACTTATCTAAGAAGGTTACCCGCAAGTTTAATAAAAATAGATCAAACCTTTGTCAGAGACATGCTACATGACGTAGATGATTTAGCCATCGTTGAAGGCGTCATTGCGTTAGCTAAATCATTTAAACGTGATGTAATTGCCGAAGGTGTAGAAACAATCGAACATGGTAGAGCCCTATTAAAATTAGGCTGCCAATTAGCTCAAGGTTACGGTATTGCCAAACCTATGCAAGCCAGTGAGATTCCCATGTGGATTAAAGAGTGGAAGCCTGATATTAGCTGGCAAGTATAAACTTTAAACTATCTGCTTTGAACTGTTTCTTACATGATATAAAGGTAATAAAGCTTATAGCATTTATCTATTCCATTTTTAGTCGTAAACGTTTTCCATTAATTACCATAATACACCGATAAATACCTTAGCTTAAAAGTTTCACTTTAAAAAAATATTGTCAGTTTTTTTTACATATTCTAATTCTATCTACATAGCTAAGCACATAACCAGTTAATAAGATTTAATAAAATTATGGTGGCTTGCTATATGCTTGTATTAATTTTGAGCATTTTAATTCCTTAATTAAAAGCTTTTATAAACTTAGCAGTTCTATATTTGCAAAATAATAAATAAGAGGATGCATACATGGAAAAGTCAGCTTTCAAATCTAAAAGCATTACCCTACTAATTTTTATATCTTTTTTATCCCTTTCAGCTAATGCTGGAGTCATACCACTTACAGTAGCTAGTGATTCTTCCATCGAATATGATGATGCGAATAGTTTTAATGACTCAGGAGCTTTCGAATTAACCAGTGGTGGCTTAATTACTAGTAGCTCCACTAGCGATGGTTCCGTTTCAGGTGTTAACCCACTAACAGGCCCTTTTTCTCATACCGGTGATAAAGTTGATTTTAGAGGTGACGCCAGTGTGACAAATGAAGATTTTATCATTGGGTTTGATGGCATGGTTAGTTTTGAGAATAATTCATTAACTGACAGCTATGAATTATTTTTTACATTAAACTATAGTAATTTTGTAAATTCGTCTGGATTAGATGGCAATGCTTTTTCAGAGTTCAGTTTGAGTGTAAATGGCACGGAAGAGTATTTTACACAACTATTATCTGATTCATTAAATGGTAATGAAATCGCCGGTGAAAGCGATGATGGCAGCGGGGGTGATTTTGGTTTGGGTGGTAACCTCTCTGAATCTGCAACAGAGCTTTTTAGCGTAGAAATAGCTCCTTCAGATCTGCTTAAAATTGAGTATTTTTGGACGTCTGAAAGTATCGATAATATTAGCGGTAGTAGTATGGTTAATTTTGATAGTTATTTAAGATTAGACTCAGTGGTAAATTTATCCACACCCTGTCTCTTATACACATCTCCGAGCCCACGAGACGTAGAGGAATCTCGTA
>CAJXUT010000321.1 GCA_913061365.1 uncultured Colwellia sp. | reverse complement strand
ACTATCCTCTTCGTCGGCAGCGTCAGATGTGTATAAGAGACAGATGTTATGTATAAACAGCTTGGTGAGTATTTTAACTACGCTAAAAGCAATAAAAATATACATTGTGTATTAATTCACGGTAGTGATAGCTGCTTTTGTGCTGGTAATGATTTACAAGACTTTATTGAATGCTCACAAAACGACTCCCTTGCTGCACTCGATTTTATAAAAGTATTAAGCGATTTCACTAAACCCATTGTTGCAGCTGTTGCTGGGCCTGCGGTCGGCATAGGTACAACACTGTTATTACATTGCGATATGGTTATTGCTGCTAACAATTCAAAGTTTAAATTACCATTTACTCAATTGGGCTTATGCCCTGAAGCAGGTTCAAGCTTATTATTAACGAGACAAATAGGGCAAAACAAAGCATTTGAATTATTAGTATTAGGCGCCACTTTTACAGCTGAACAAGCCAAGGAGTATAAAATTGCTAACCAAGTTTGCCAACCTCATGAGTTATTAGACATCGCAGAAAAAACAGCTGTCGCCATTGCGAGCTTGCCTAGTGATGCTGTAATGACCAGTAGAAAACTAATCCGTCAAGCGACACAGTTATCACTATCAGAAGTTATAAATAATGAAGGTAATGAGTTCTCCCGCCTACTTAAAACTGACACTTGTAAAAAGATCATGTCGATGTTTTTTAACAAATAGAAAAGTTCAACAAGGCTTTTATACATAACCGTTTAAAGCCTAACTTCTCTGTTCCATTTTCTTTACTCTATGTTAGCTGTATTGCGTTTCCTTTGATGCTTCGCCTTTATTTCTCATTAATAACCAAATGGCAATTGCAGCAAATAACACCGGCCAAAATACATTAATGGCAATCATAGCGACAGAGCCTAAAACCAGTAAACTAATAAATATGAACGAGCCAAATACACTCAATACTATTGCTAAAGCAATCAATACTAACGCCACCACCGCCATTGCTGAAAAACCTATTGCTTTTAAAGGTTCAATCACTTCACCATCCATATAAACATGAATATCAAGCAGTTCTAGAAAGCTAGTACCTAGAGCGTAAGTTAAAAATAATGTTGCAAAAATGGCTAATAATAATGATTTAAAAAATGTCATAAATTCCTCTCTATTCTACCAAAACTCTTAATTTTACCAGTCTCTAATATTTACTTTCTGGTAATAGGATACTCGCTACAACATAGGCGACTCCTGTTGCAACAGGTAACATAATTAACCCTGCAATTGCTACAATTCTAATCGCAATACGTGGACAATCATAATATTTGGCAATGCCAGCACAAACCCCCGATAATTTTTTATTCAAATTGTCTTTGACCAATCTTTTATTAACCATTCTAGCTGATGAGTATTCTTGTTCGTATCTCATAATTTTCTTCCTTATTCGCTCTATTCTTATGCTAATGAGTAGTGATTTTTAAAGTTTAAAAGCATGTGTATAACTACGCTGCGATGGTCTTTTTCTTCATTTCAGCTAATTCTTGCTCTATCGTTTCATCTTTTTCTAATGTAGCAAACTCAGCCACTAAACTATTATCAGGTGTTGTCTCTTTCATTAGATCATAAGCTTCAATTTGTGCTTCAACTCGATCAACTTTCTGCTGATAACGTTCAAATTTACTCATCGTTTCTTCAATATTATAAATAGCTGCTTGCTCACGTACTTTTAATCTTACTTGCGCTGATTCTTTTCGCAGAATTAAAGCGGCTTGACGACGTCTAGCTTCTGATAACTTTTCGTGTAAACGTGATGCATCTTCTTGTACTTGAATTAAACAATCAGCTAGTTGCTCACTTTCAGCTTCTAATAAAGTTAAATCTCCTTGGTATTTATGCTTTTCTGTTAATGCAGATTTAGCAAGATCTTCTCTATTTTTTGTTACTGCCAATTCAGCTCTACCATGCCAATGCTTAATGCTTTCTTTCAAAGACCCCATTTGGCGAGTATGTGTCTTTTGTTCTGCAATATTTTTTGCTGCCGCAGCTCTAACTTCTACTAGAGTTTCTTCCATTTCTTGAATGATCAAGCGGATCATCTTCTCTGGCTGCTCAGCCTTATCCAACATACTATTTAAATTTGCATTTACAATATCGGTGAAGCGTGTAAATAATCCCATGATTTTTCTCCTAATTTTTTATGCTATTTAATATCTTCGTTGTTGTTGTCAATCGCTGTATTGGTAGACGTTGATGCTTCATCAGTTATCCAAGCTAGTGAGCTTGTAAGTGATTCATTAAAAGAAAAGTCGATAGTGATATTATCTATTTCGTCAGAGATTGATTGCTTAAGTTGCTCACTTAATTCATCCATCATCTGCTTCCCTTGTGCTATAACCAATTCACTTATTGAATTTTCAATGCTAGTAGTTTCTGCTGCATATGTATTAACACTAAAAAAAGCACTCATAGAAAGTAATAAAGCGATACTGATATTTTTAAGGTTTAAAGTATTCATGTTGAAATTCCTTCTTGTTAATTTATTAAATTAAATTGTTATATTAGCCAATAACATTCTTACTGTTATCGTTTGTGAACTAAGTATTACAAGTGCTATGCCAATTATTTTTATTTTTTTAAGTTATTGATTTTAAATAATTTAACAAAACAAGCAACAAAAAAACAGAATCAGTGACATAATATGCCACACCAATTGGTGGTTATATTAACCACCATAATCGTCAAATTAACCATAAAATAAATTTCACAATAAACTCAACATATAGCTAATTATTCTATTTTCTAATAAAGGAAGTCAGACATGAATTTTAATAGGCATGTAGAGAAAGAAAGTGAAGTCTAAAGATTTAAAGTTATTACAGTTGAATGACTCAACTTACTCTAAATTTAGAGGAGAACTGATTTGCAGCCATTTTCGGCTATTGAGCTGTAAGAGTGTATGTGGGATAAACTAGATAGTATGAGGTTTGCACAAATAACAGGAGTGTAAAATATTTAAATTCTTTCTTGCTCAAATAAAGCAACAAGAAAAGATAGGACCAACATTGAAAAGGCTGGTATTAGCATTAGCAGAAACAGTGATGCATAAGTTAACATGAAATTTCCTTTTAATTATTTTTAAACATAACCATTACAAAGGCTATGCCAGAACAATAAAAAAGGAAGTAACACATTAATAAGTAAAGATTTTATATCAATTCAAAACTTAAATATAATATAAAATAATTTGATAAATATAAGATTATTGGTTTAAAAAACCACTTTTTAGTGGTTTTCATAATGATATAAATAGTTAAAAGAAGCGATGATTATCACTAAAAGGTACTTATAATTTCAGCTTACGACTATTTAAAGTAAAATAATATACACTTAAAATTGATCATTCAGCATAGTCACTTTTGCAAATGCTTGCTTTAAAGTATCTCCATTAGCATCCCCCTGCCTTGCTGACTCACTCAAAAAGCGACGATATTGACGAGCGCCAGCTAATCCATTGCATAAACCCAACATATGTCGATATACATGCCAAGCTCTAGGATTTTGTTGTGCATTTCCATATTCAAGGGTTGAACTAACATAAGCATCAACATAATCTGCCATAAGATCAATAATGTGCCCTCGTGAGATAACGTCTTTTTCAGCGCCATAAATTTGCTGATCCGCTTCTGCTAATAAATAAGGGTTATTGTAGATTTCGCGACCTATCATCACACCATCAATATATTCCTGTCTCTTATACACATCTCCGAGCCCACGAGACGTAGAGGAATCTCGTA
>CAJXUT010000320.1 GCA_913061365.1 uncultured Colwellia sp. | reverse complement strand
CTCTACGTCTCGTGGGCTCGGAGATGTGTATAAGAGACAGGGTATAAGTTATTAATTTTATTGCATTGGAACTAGAGTAGAAAGTCTTTTGGTTCTAATGTCGCAGTGCTAATCAGTTTTTAATAAGAATCATAATAGTAACTAATAGTGGGAGCCAATTATGGCATTGCAAAGATACGGTTTTATTGTAAAAAGTGCTGATTTAGAAATGTTTAAACATCACTCTCGTTTGGCAAGTGATAATTTTGATATGTCTATTGCAGGTGTTCAAGATGTGACTCAAGCAGAAATGGTTGCACAAGAAATGATCACAAAAGGCATTCAATTAATCGAGCTATGTGGCGGCTTTTCAGGCGAAGATGCTCAACGTATTCGTGACGCGATTAATGACCATATCCCAGTGGGCTATGTGCAATATAGCGATGAAGAGCGTCAACGCTTACAGCGTGAATTAAGTTAATACTCAACTGCCCAAGGGTGAATGAGCTTTTAGGAGTAAAATGATGTCTTTAACATTTGATATTAAATCTGCCAGTAGTATTGATTATGCTCACTCATGTGCGGCGATGTTAGATACTATAGTACAGAGCCAGCCACGTGTTCAGTGTATTACCAATAGCGTAGCAATGGATTTTAGCTCTGACGTGTTACTGGCTATAGGCGCACGTATTTCCCTGACGTTGGGAAAAGAAGAAATCCAAGAGTTTGTTGCTAATTGTAATAGCCTCTGTGTCAACATCGGTACGCTCAATGTCACGCGTAAAATAGTGATAGAACCTGCCATTGAGAGTGCATTGTATTATCATCGTCCCTGGGTGCTAGATCCTGTCTCTGTACATATTTCAAAGACACGTTGTCAATATGCTCGTATGTTGCTTGAATACAACCCTTCGGTTATCCGTGGTAATGTTGCTGAAATTAAAGCACTGGTAGGTCGAGATACTCCAGATGCACCTTGGATTTTGGCACAAGAAACTGGCGCTATTGTTGCCCAGACAGGACAGTCTGATATTATTACGGATGGTAACCAAGCGTTAATGATTACGAATGGACATTCGATGCAAACCCGTGTCACTGCTATGGGGTGTGCCGCTACGGCATTAATTTCTGCCTTTATTACGACTAATCGCCGTCCTTTTGATACAACGGTAGAAGCATTATTGGCATTTTCAATCGCTGGTGAACTCGCGGTTAAAAAATCTCAAGGCCCGGGAAGTTTACATACCCATATTCTTGATACCCTTTATCACTTAGACAAGCAAACCCTTGAGCAGCATGCACACATATTAAGCTGCTCTGAGGTGTGTTAATTTATCCATCTCTGCTTGATTTACATCCTTATAAAATATTGTTATTGGGCATATACTCAATAACAATATTTTATCGGAGTAACCTCTAAATAAAACTTATCTAAAAAAGTAGTGCCTCTTTTATCATCCATAAATTTGATAAGCGTAATAAAGCAATATCTAGAAGGATAAAAAGGTCTTCAAAATGACTTACATATACCTATGACCATTCAAAATACATGTTTCAGTGGAAGAAAAAAACGATTTAGACAAGGCATTGATTGTAGGGATCGGTTGTTCTATTGACAAAATCAATAACGATGTATGTAAGTCTTTACCTTTTATTAGATACTCGCCCTTGGAAGCTTGTCATAAGAGCAATAACTGCACAAATTTGTTAGATACAGAATGACTATACCATCACAAATTTTATTTGTTCTAGCTCCTCTGACATAGCTCTGAGGTGGGAATGAATTTACTGGAATTGATATAACACTCAATAAAGATAATAGATTTACTTGTTGCCTTACTACATTAGATACATTGTTAAAAAATGAAATGCTTAGTTAAACCATGTTGAACTTGTGATATTTCCAATAATTTATCACTACTAAGTGTCGCCTCTTTAGCACCAATTGCCGTACGTTCAGCGGCTTGATTAATCTCATCAATATGTTGATTCACTTCTAATACGGTTTCTGATTGTTCTTCAGTAATCGCATCAATGTCTGTACTCATTTGATGTATTGTGGTTATGGACTCTTGCAATGATTTAAGTGACTTCCCTGAGGCATCGGCCATCTCTACACAATCACTTGCTTTAGTGTGAGTGGATTGCAATGAACGATAAACATTGGCTATTTGCCTTTTCATCATTTCAACTGTTTCTTTGATTTCAGCGGTGGAGTTCTGAGTGCGGCTTGCCAGTGCACGTACTTCATCAGCTACCACAGCAAACCCTCGGCCGTGTTCTCCTGCGCGTGCTGCTTCTATGGCTGCATTTAAGGCCAGTAAATTAGTTTGCTCGGCTATTGCGTTAATAGTAACTAGAATCACATCTATATGTTTACTGTTTGCTTCTAATTGTTGAGATTCTTCAACCACGCTAGCGATCTCTTTTGCTTGGCTGATTATGCTATCGCTGGTTTGACTCACATCTTTGTCTGCTTGAGCGGTCAACGAATTGCAATGAGTTACTGCTTGTAAAGTTAAACTCACTTGTTCAGAAACCTTTTCAACACTTAATTTTAAGCGTTCCGCTGATTGAGAAGTTGCTGCTAACTTTTTACTTTGTTCACGCATAGCAGACGTGGTTTCATGACTTATATTGCTATTAGTGTGTGCGGTTTCTTCTAGCTCTGTCGATTTATTTACAACCTGTTGTAACAAATCATGCAAATTTTTAACTAAATTATTGAGATCTTTACCCAGCAAACCAAATTCATCATTGTTATGAACGTCAAATACTACCGACATATTCCCTTTACCAAGATCATTAAGCAGCTTACTAATACGCTTTAATGGCCTTTGAATAGTATGGTATATGGTATAACCAGTCACTACTGCAACAATCAATGAAATACATATCAGCACTAATATTAAGGTTCGTGTTGTAGTGAATACTTGATTACTTTCTTCACGACTTGTCTGAGCCGTGATGATAGCTTGGTCAACGAGGGTTTGGGAATTACGTTGGGCTATTGCTAATTGTTCCTTGGCTCCAATAATTTGTATGTTTAAGTCTTTTTTCAATTGATAAGATGTTGCATAGCTAAGTAACAACCCTTTGTTGGGATCTAGTAATATGAGTAATACGTCAATATGTTGTTTTAAAAATTTGGCTTTCTTTTCTAAGTTTTCAAACGCTTTGAATTCAGCTTTAATTTGGCCGTTCAACCTATGACCTTGACCTTCTAAACGTTCAATATCACCATCTAGCTGATATTGTCGAAATGCAAGCCTTATTTGATTGGTAGACGTTATCAATTTCCGTAATGCCTGAATAGCTGGAGGATTATTACTGATTAATGGAGTTATTTTTTGACTAAATTTATTGACCGTTTCAAGCTTGCCCTGCAGTTTTTGTAACTGCTCTGTTATTTGAAAATCAACAATAAGCTCTTCCTTGTGATTTGATATCACTTTCTTAGCATGCTGATAGTAAACATTAGAAGATCTTTTTATTTTTTCAATAATGGCCTTTGTTTGAACCGTTTCAACTAAAGCGTTCGATTCAGTAATAACTTTCTTAAAAAGAGAGAACTTATCTTCAAATATTTCTACCTGATTCATCATTTTCTTCTCTTCATCTGCTTGTAGATAAATTAGCAGTGCTTCATTTGCTTGAGAGATACTTAAACTTTGATTAAAACGCAAAGACAGCTCAGGCATGTCGCTATCGATTATTTTCTGAACTTGTTGATTTAGTTCATTAATACTACTCAGCCCACCAACACCGACAATAACAATAACAAAGGCTAATAAAACCTGTCTCTTATACACATCTGACGCTGCCGACGAAGAGGATAGTGTA
>CAJXUT010000319.1 GCA_913061365.1 uncultured Colwellia sp. | reverse complement strand
ACGAGATTCCTCTACGTCTCGTGGGCTCGGAGATGTGTATAAGAGACAGATTCAACTTGCAAAGAAGCGATTGAATAAGCAATAGAAGAACAAAAATCTTTATCATTAATTTCTTGTGCTTTAACCAATGCTTTTTTGTAAAGTGTTACAGCAAGTACCAAGTCTTCAGTAAAGTCGGCAAGTGTTTCCCATTGTACAGGATGATCTTTTTCACTTGCTTCATGCTCCTCACATAGTGCTTGCAATTGCGAATAGTAATCATCAAATTTTTTTTGATTTTCTTCTTCTGCAGCTGCCATCAAATGATCTGCTAGAAAGAGTACTCGCTTATATATTTTGGTATTCATGGTTTGGCCTTATCAATGTTTTTTAAAGAATAATCAAGTGGTGATTATAGAACTTTTAAGGCAACTAAACAGAAACTTAATCATACGAATGTGATTACGAGCATTTTTAATACAATCACTGTACTAAAGGTAGCTACTTTACTCGTATTTGTAGTTTTTATCATTTCAATTGAAATAATTTATCCCGATTGCCTTTCTTAATCGATTCCTAATATGGCTTTGCCAATTAGGTAAACAATATAGTCAAGAAATAATGAGCGATATATCAATTCAAACGAGTAATTAAATCACTCTCTATCACGTTTCATGCAAACAGAAATTAATAATATTAGATGTTTATCTCTCAAGGTTATTTACCGCCAAGAAAGATAAGCATCTGTCCACTGTACAATCAAGAACAAGGTTAAAAATGAATATTTCATGTACAAAGAAAGTAGTCTCCACACTTATTTTTATAAGTTTAGGATTCATTGGTCTTTCCTTTTTACTCGGTGCTAATCCAAAAGCAATAGAAGCCATTTATTCGATATTCTATATCACTAATATTTTATCTATCGATGCATTAGCAAACATTACAGGTGCAACCATGGTTTTCAGTGCCACCATTGCCTTATTCACATTAAAATATGAAAAACTAAAGCCCTTGGCTTTTGGTTTATTAGTGTTAATTGCGACAATTCCATTACTTACCTTACTCAGCCCTACTCGATATATACCTGCTGAAGGAGGTTTTCCAGTACTCGGTTCAGGCCAAGGAATTATTAAGTACTTTGCTTTATTAGCCATTGCGGTATTTATGTACGGCAAAAATAACATAACTAAGACCACCCTTTCTTGGTTGAACTTTTTTCCTGTTGCGCTAGTTCTCTTATGGATTGGTGGTTTAAAGTTTATGACTTTTGAAGCAAATGGCATTGTAAGACTAGTAGAGAATTCACCTTTTATGTCATGGCTTTATGATTTATTTAGCGTACAAATGGCGTCAAACCTTATCGGCTTATTTGATATTATTGCATTGGTAACACTTGGTATTGCAATATTTAAGCAATGGCGGGTAGTAGCCATAATTTCGGGGTTAGCCTGTGCAAGCGTATTTATCATGACACAAACCTTTATGTTCACAACACCGGACAGTTTTTCAGCTACAACAATAGTTGGTAGACTCGGGCAATTTGTACTTAAAGATCTTTGGTTTATTGCTAACTTAATTGTTATTACTTACCTAAACCGAGACTGGCTTATCAGAAAGTGAAGAGTAGCGTCTGATAAACACGTAATGCCTATCAATATTAGTACTGATAGGCATTTTATTATTTTCAAGAATAGCGATTAATACTAACAATATGAAGTAGCTCTATATTCTGACAATGTAACTGGGCAGTCATCACACCAATTTTGTAAGTCTAAATGCAACTCGAGCGAGTTGCATTCGTGGTTTATCAAAGGAATCTATATAAATAATAATCAGTCCCCTTTCTTTCAGCTTATTTTCCTTTTAACTGGCCAAGTGCACCTGACCAATCTTCTACGTGATAGGTTTTAACTATTTTTCCATTTTCTAGGGTGTGGATATCAATCGTTAAAATGTCAAAACTTTTACCTTTTCCATCAACACCAAATAATGGGCCTTTTGGAGTGCCTGTTGCACGACTTCTAACTACAATACGATTTTCTGATGCAATCATTTCTTCAACTTCCCAGTTTAGATCTGGAATTAGTTTTGCGAAGTATCCCATTTGACCTATAAACACTCCTTTTGTTTTATTTTTACCTGAATAATTTCCAATACTCTCCCAGTTATCTGAGACGTTTTTATCAAAAACTTTTACTGCTGATTCTGATGCAGGATTGCTTAATAAGTCATAAAACGATTGTACTGTTGCTTTGTTATCTGTCATTGCACTAACTGAGGTCAATGGTAATGCGACAACCATGAATACTACTGCTAATTTTTTTAAAATGTTCATAACCTTACTCTTCCTTTTTCATTTGGAATAATTATTAATAAAACTCACTTAAATTGGCTTTAACGCCTCTCAACTACAAAACGAATTTTAACTACAGGTTATAAAGTTAACAATATACTACTATTCAACTTCATAATTCGATAGAATCGAACAATGCTAAATCAATTACGACAAATAGCCGTTTTTTCTAAGACGGTAGAACACGGATCATTTCGTAAAGCAGCAAAAGCTTTGCATTTATCACCCTCCGTTGTGAGTCATCATATATCCAAATTAGAAGAAGAGCTTGGTGTTGCGCTGCTCTACAGATCAACCCGCAAACTCTCATTAACTTCTGACGGTGAAACCTTACTTGTTTCTGCGCATGCAATGATTGCAGCAGCTGAGGAGTTTTTTAGTACCGCAACTAACCAATCGACAAAGCTAATTGGTGAGCTGACAATTGCTCTACCAGCCGTAATGCAGCAATCAGAGGTGGTGAACCATATAGGCTCTTTTGCCAAGCGACATCCCAATGTGAATTTGCAACTTGATTTTTCTGATAACCAACGTGACCTGATTCATGATGGTGTAGACATCGCGATAAGAATGGGGTGGTTAAAAGACAGTGGTCTAAAAGCCAGAAAGCTTTTCAGTGTAGATAGGTATGTGGTTGCCTCAAAAGAATATTTACAATCAAAAACTAAGAATCCTACTTTAGATGAAGTCGAAAAGTGGGATTGGATTGAGCTATCCCCTGTTGGTCAAATGAAGCTGTTCACTTTTTCTGATGATCCTAAAAGAGCTTTTCGGCCAACAACTAAAATTAGAGTAAATAGTGCTCAAGCAATAAGCCAACTTATCTTAAACGGTAATGGACTTTGTGCACTGCCTAAATTTCTTGTTGAAGACGCATTACGAAGTGGCGATATTATCCATGTTTTACCCGAGTTAAAAATTGAGCCTGTGGGTGTTTATGCGATATGGCCACCTAATGCGCCTAAAGGTGGTTTAACGAATCGTTTTGTAGAACATTTGAAAGAAAAATTATCATCTTGATTGTAGTAAGTTAGACACTCTCAGTTGATTTTAAATACCAAAGATTAACTAAACCTAATAAGCAATAATAAGCTCAAAGCTAGCGTTAACAATGAATTTATAAACAGCAATTCAAAGCCTTTAACTAATAAGGTGACCAACCCCCTTCCTTATATAGCTAATTAAAATCACTTTTAACATAGCATATTCAAATAATAATACGTGAAAATGATGGGACAGGCGTTATATATCATGTCCGCTTTATACATATACTCGAACGTCTGAAACTTTAAAGCATGTTGAAAACATAAATTTACTCAAGCGTGCCTATGCAATTAATAGATTATTAATAATACGAAACTGGAAAATACCCTTGCATCGTTTTATTATTAAGATCGAAAACGTTTAAAATATATTATTTAAACCAGAAGTTTACACAAAATATATCACAGAGATATGTCTGTCTCTTATACACATCTGACGCTGCCGACGAAGAGGATAG
>CAJXUT010000318.1 GCA_913061365.1 uncultured Colwellia sp. | reverse complement strand
AAGAGACAGATTAATTTGCTGCTTATTAGACCGACACCATTTTCTGATGAATCCTTAGAGAGCTACATTATGCGGCTTGCAGATTCGAATGGTTATATAAAAGCCAGTAGTTTTTGGTCGGTAATTAGAAGAACCCTTGATAAATCAGATATACACCATTTTAATATCCCAGATAAGTTAGATAGAGTTAACCCATATCTAGCTAAACGTTCAAGTAGTCTACGCATTAAAGCGCTTCAATATTTAAGTACTTTATCCAATCAAGAACCATTCCCGTTATTAGCATTAGCTATTTTTAGAAACGCGAATCAATATTGTAATAGTGCTCAAGCGGTCATTCAAAATGGTAAAAGTTTACCTATACAGTTTATTCTAAGTAATCCGTCAATATGTCCAGACTGCTTGCGAGAATCAAATTATATTCGCCAAATATGGAGCTTTTGGCCCTATAACTGCTGCCATGTACATGCCATACCGTTAGTTAATGTTTGCTGCTGCGGGGAAAATATATCAGTTTATACAGATAAGACTATTGGCATTTGCCAACATTGTAATATTTCATATAGTGAGCTTAAACGTAGTTCGTTAAATGAACCTGACTTAATCATTAGTGCTTGGTTAGCTGGTACTGAAAATCATGATCTACCTAGTGTTCACCAAAGCCATAAGTTTGGGCTTATTTTATGGTGGTTGAAATTGAAGGTGTTAGATTTACCTGAATTTAATGCTGCCGAATTTATTATATTTTTTTCTGATTGGCCAAATAACTTTCATGAATATTTAGAACAAAAGTGGAATCACTTTAATGAGTATGGGGTAAAACCTGTTCATGAAGCCAGATTTAAAGATATTTACAATGATTTATTGCTTATTAGTGCCAAGTTACCATCTGCGAGGTTTAGTGAAAATATAGTGTTACCTGAGATATATCGATTTTTTAACGATAATATTATCAGTAAAAACAATGGATTTTTAAACTTGAGAATTAATAGTATTGAAGCGGCATTATTATTAAATACCTCTTCAGAACAAATAGCCGCTCTGGTTGATTTAGGTGAATTAAAATCTAATATTAGAATAAAATCAGGCGAGTTTTTGAACTTGTACCAATATGCATTTGAGTTGGGCGATTTGTATTTTTTATGGCAAGCTGGGTTTCAAACTGAATACTCAAATTTATCCGTGTTAATGTCGAGGTGGTAATGGATACGTTTCTTGAATTAACGAGTATTACAGATAAACCAGAAAAGAATAAAGCGATTAAAAGAGCATTTTCCCCATCAACATTACCCGTTGATATCTCTGGACACTTAACCTTAGCAATAATTTCGTTAATCAACTTAACCGATCGGCTGGATGTAATTGAAGACGTACTTAGCGAGAAACGCGCTAGGATTAAGATTTTAGATAATGAATTTCTTAATCGTTGTATTAATACTTATCAATACAGGCATAGTCATAATGTTAAGTTTCCCGATTACCGTGTAAGAGGGTCGCTTCGTCTTGAACCTGAAACCTCTCAATTTCCTAAAGAAAATTTTAAAAATAGTTGTAGTTATGCCCAGACTGGAGCAGACATTAATATATCAATATTTTTATGCGCAGAGTTTATTTATAACGAAAAATTAACTTGCATTGGAACTGCTATAGTTGACGGTAATATAGAGATAAAAAGCATATTAAAGAAACTTGGTGTAGCTGAAAGCAATCTTAATAGTTTGGAGTTGATGCTAAGAGAAGTTTCAACAGAACAAACAATTGATGATTTTACAGAAAATTATTTTGCTCAATTAAGATTTCCATTTTTTAATCAACGGTATGTAAGTATTACTCCCGTACTTTCAAATGTTCTACAGACAAAAGTACATCAGTTCTGTACTGAAAATTATCATAGTTCAATAACTTTTAACCTTGAACGATCAGCGAATGTTGGTACCTTAGCTGCTAGTGTTGGAGGGAGAATAAAGTTACTTAAATCAATACCGAAAGGGCTTAAATATCATCATACGTATTATGACAATGCTTGGAATAAGAAAGAGCTGCTTGATGTTTTAGTGAATTATGAGGAATTAAAGCGAGCATTAACTACCAGTAATACAAAAAAGTTATTACGTTCAAAATACTTTGACAGGCTTGTACAAAACCTTAGGGTGTGGAATGAAAATAATAGCCAAACACTATATGGACTAGATGCTATTGCTTTAAGTCACAGGCTAAATTTTGGATTGAGTAACCACATTAAGTTATCCCAATTTTCATATCAGCCAGAATATTCTCGATTATTTTTAAATGCTTTCAATCAAATAAAAAATGACAAAGATAACAGCAGTAATGTTTTGAATAAACCTGCAAGTAATGAGACTTTTATTGTCATTCCTAATATTAACGTTAATGATGCGAATGCAATGAATAGTAATTGTACTGTTGGTATTCCGTCATTAATGGGCCTATGGGGCTTTATTCATAAATTTGAACGAAATATTAATCAAGTAAATCATTCTAATGTGAAAATAAATGGTTTTGCGCTCTGCATTCATGATTACACTTTACCAAAGAGAGCATCTTCAAAAGAGGTCTATCAACGAAAAAACAAACAAATTGTTACTCCTGGTTTAATTGATAGTATTCAGTGCGACTTATCAGTAAGTATAGTTGCTCGTGTTATCTCGCAAAAAGAGTTGAGTTCAAATATTTTGCTGAACTCATTACCTACTCACCTTTGCGGGGGAAGTGTGCATCTAGAGTTAAAGGATCTAGCTCATATAACTCATATTAAAGACTTTGACTGTGTGGATAAAACAATAACCAATAAACAGGGGAAGTGGTTGGTTCCCTGTATTAAAAAGCACGATACTATGACCGAACTATTAAATACCAGCCAAGCTTATAATTTAGCTATAGTTAATACGGGATATTTATTTTTAGAAAATCCAAAGCATAAAGAAGGTGTTTTAGATGATTTACAACACGCTTTTTCAGAATGTATTTTGTCATCAGCTGAGTTAATAAAGCACACCCGTAGCAACGATTATCGTAAGTTGTTTTGGTCATATAATTTTACAGAAAAAAGTATTTATTTAGCTAATTAATATATTAGAGAGGATGATAGTTTGAAGTTACCAACTAGATTAACTTATACGCGATCAATATCACCCAGTATTGGTGTGTTTTTGTCGGTTGATTCGAATGGAAAAGCAACCCCTCTAAATATTCAAACAGTTAAAGTGCTAGGACAGAAATCTAGTGCATCTGAAGCATTTGACAAAAAAGCAACACTGAAAAAAAGCACGACAAGAGCTAAGCTAGCAGAGGGAAACCCTCATACCGTTGAATACTGCAACGTTCCCTTTGAGTGTAAAACTTTATTATGTAAATTTTCTTTAAGAGTTAATGCTAACTCAATCCAGCCTTCTAATTGTAACGATAGTGAAGTAATAGCATCACTAAAGATGTTTTCAGAAGAATATAAATCAAATGGCGGTTATGAGTACTTGGCAAAGCGTTATATTGAAAATTTATTGAGTGGTGTTTGGTTATGGAGAAATTCGGATGCATTAAACATTGATATAAAGATTACCACACATAAAGGGACGGAGATCTTATCTAAAGATATTGGCGCTAATAAATATTCTGACGATTACCCAAAAAAAATAAGCGGTTATGATGGGCTTGTAGAACAATTCACGAAGGCTTTACACGATCAAAGGTCATGCTTGTTTGCTGAGGTGGAAGCGCAGATTACCCCATCATTTATGCAAGAAGTTTTTCCTAGCCAAGCGTTCACTGAAAAAAACTCAGACATCGGTCGTGTTTTTCAGGATACATTGATCGATGGAAAA
>CAJXUT010000317.1 GCA_913061365.1 uncultured Colwellia sp. | reverse complement strand
TACGAGATTCCTCTACGTCTCGTGGGCTCGGAGATGTGTATAAGAGACAGTTGCTCACTAAGCACATGAGCATTGATAACTTGGTGGTTAAGTTAGGTTACTCTGAACGTGCAACTTTTGAGCGAGCTTTTCGCAATAAGTTTGATATCACCCCATCGCAATTTCGAGAGTTATCTTTTGTTAGTGCTGATGATGATCATAAACAAAGTTTAAGCACTATCGCGCAAAATATGCCGCCTCTTTCTGATAGTTGTCACCAGTTAATTAGGGAGAAGAACCTAGAAAGCTTTGATCTTCAGCGCGTGGTAGAAATTATATCTCAAGATCCTATTTTTACGGGGCGCTTAATGGGACTAGCTAGCAGAGCTATTTATGGGAAAACACCTAACTCAGTAAAAGAAGCTATTAGCCGTAATCTTGGTATTCATACTGTCATTAATTTAGCGGTTATTTTTTCTGTAAAGGATGCATTAGCTAATTCGGTAGATCAAAAGGTAATCAATCAATCTACCGATGCTTTTTTAATGGCACCTCGCTTTTTTCAATTGATGAGAAAATCACTAGGAAAAGAGGTGAAATTTGATAATGCTTTAGTAGAGCAAGTGTTGGTGTTTGCACCTTTAGGCATTTTATTGCTTTGTCATAAAAGTGCGCCTAAACATCAATTGATGCTGCATTCTTTGAAAGGGATTGATGATCTTGGCTCTCTTAATAAGTATATTCACAAATCAATGGGGATGAGTTTATTTTCAGCCTCTATTTTAATGTTATCTTTATGGCATATTGATGCAAGTGTAGTGAAACAACTTAATCATTTGGAAAAGGTAAGTAACAAAAAAGTTCAAGGTAGTAGGCAAGATGAATTAGTTCTATTTATGTTGTCTTGTTTATATGCTTTAGCTACTGGTCGTAAAGAACATAGTGAGTTGGAGCAAAGAGCAGAAATGTTAAACCTTTCAGGCTTTAATGAAATTAAAGAGATGTTTTTTAATTCAGCAATGTAATCGATAGTTTATTAAATATTGAACTTAGTAAATATCACCAAAATATTCCAGTTGAGTTAGATAAATTCGTAAATCTAATTCAACTTGGTGGTAGTCACTCATCATATATTGACAGAGTTTATAAAATGCTTTGTTGTGATCTTTTTCTTTCAAATGCGCTAATTCATGTACAGTTATCATCGATAAAAAAGCTTCAGGTAATTTTTTAAATAAGCTGCCAATTCTAATTTCATTCTTACTTTTTAGTTTGTTTCCTTGTACACGAGATACGTATGTGTGTAAGCCTAAAGCATTGTTGATGACATGAATTTTGTCATCAAATTTGATTTGACTTAGTGGTGATGATTTTTTCAAATACTGATTTTTAAGATCCATGACAAAACAACGTAAACTTTTATCATTGGTTACATTGTGAGTGCTTGGGTATTTACTCAGTAAGTATTTTTGTAACGTATTTTGATCAAGCATTTGCTGAACTTGATTTTGTACTGTAGGAGAATAGGCAGATAAATATTTTAAAGATGCTGACATTAGAAAAGGTATTCAAAGGCGTTCATTAAGTTTAATGGTATCATACGTAACTCTTAAGATATCGATAATTATCTATTTTGTCCGTTGTGTTAATACGGTAAAAGCAAACAATCAATACCATTAGAATACTTTGTATTTAGTCATTCTGGTTGTATTTGTCACACTCTATTAGTTTTTATTAAAGGTTTAGTTTATGGAATGGTTGTCGGTACTTCCGCCCCTTATTGCGATTATTGTGGTTTTATGGCGCAAAGAAGTCATTATTGCATTGTTGGTGGCAGTATTTAGCTCCGAACTATTATTGGCATCTCAAGAGCATTCTAATGTGGTTTTTTATGCTTTTATTGGCTTTATTGAGCGTATCATTACAGTGTTTAGCTCGTCTGGAAATACCCGATTATTAATTTTTAGTTTATTGATTGGTGCATTACTCGCTTATGTAAGAAATTCAGGGGGAGTTACTGCACTAGTAAATAAATTAGTAAGAAAAGGGGTAGCCAAAAGTAAACGTCAAGTAGGTGCTGTAACTATGCTTACCGGTATTGTCATTTTTATTGAATCAAATTTGAGCATGTTAACGGCAGGTCTGTTAACGCGCGATTTATTTGATAAGTTTAAAATGAGCCGTGCTCGTCTTGCTTTTATTATTGATAGTACTTCTGCCCCTATCTGTATTTTGATATTACTGAATGGGTGGGGGGCGTATGTGTTGGGCTTACTTAATAATTATGAGTTAGGACAATCTTCCATTTCAGTATTATGGGGTACTATTCCTTATAACTTTTATGCAATTATAGCTATTTTAATGGTGGCCTATACGGTAATAACGGATAAAACTTATGGCCCTATGAAACGTTCAGAATTGATGCTGCATAAGCAAAATGTCAACCATGAACAATATTTGCAAGAGGAATTAATTCAACCAACTAAAGTACGTTTTATGTTAGTGCCATTAATCAGCATGATTTGCTCAATGTTCTTCTTCATGTATTGGACCGGTAATGGCGATATTACGCAAGGTAGTGGCAGTAAATCTGTACTTTATGCTACTTGCTTCGCATTGGTTATAGCCTATTTATTATTACTTGTGTCAAAGCGTTACTCTCATCAAGAACTGGTTAAAGTAGGGTTTGAAGGTTTATCTGAGTTATTGCCTTTAGTAACTATCGTGCTGTTTTCTTTAGCGTTAGGCTCAAGCTTAAAAGAATTAGGTACCGGATTATATATCGCTAGTTTTGTCGGTGAAAATTTACCTCTTATTTTTATCGTGCCTATGCTTTTTGTTATCGGCGGCATAATCTCTTTTAGTACAGGCACTTCTTGGGGGACTTTCGCTATCTTAATTCCTATCGGGGTTCCGTTAATTCAAGCATTAGGCTTACCTCCATCATTGGTTATTGCGGCTATTTTAGGTGGGGGGATTTTTGGTGATCATTGCTCACCTATATCAGATACAACTTGTGTTTCGGCGATTGCATCAGGTTGTGACTTACTTGAACATGTTAAAACTCAACTGCCATACGCTATTTTTGGTGGGACATTTGCATTTATTGCTTACTTTATTGCAAGTTACCTCATGATAGGTTAATTGAATACTTACAATCACTTATTTACAAAGAATAAGCGCTTTATCGAGGAGTAAACTATTGGTTAGCTTTGTAATTGATAAATCGCGTAGTTTAAGGACGTAAAATGAAAGCCGTTATTTCAACATTTATGGCAACAATAATAACTGGAGTTATTATTGTTAAGTTTTTTTTAACCAACCTACTAACTTTTTTTGGTTATGCTGTAATGCCTCTTGAAGGTTTAAAAAACTTAACGCACTCACAAAAAATAGTACAAACAATGCAGCAAAGGAATAAAGCTAAAAGTGCGAATATATCAAAACGTTTTATCAAACGTTCAGGTAAAAAAGTTGCAGCTACAGCTGTTTCTGCTGCAACAATAGGAACTGTTGCCGTTATAGGTACATTAACTTATTTAGAAGTAAGTCAATATTGTGAAGATAAGCAAATACTGAATGAAGAAACGAATATTTTATTTGATAGTGATAAATTGTTTGATATGAATGCATGTCTTGAACAAGGTAAACAAGACTCAGCAAATTTTGCGAGTGATGCTTGGCAAAATATTAAAGAAACTAGTTCAGATGTGCTAGAGAGCATTGAACAAAGCAGTGATGAAATACTTGAGCCTAGTCGTAAAGCAACGCTTGAATTATTTGAGTCTATTGAACAGTGGTTTAACCAACAATTTAATCTGTCTCTTATACACATCTCCGAGCCCACGAGACGTAGAGGAATCTCGTA
>CAJXUT010000316.1 GCA_913061365.1 uncultured Colwellia sp. | reverse complement strand
TTCCTCTACGTCTCGTGGGCTCGGAGATGTGTATAAGAGACAGATCATTAATTTTATCAACTTCCGATAAATCATCTATTTTTGCCTCTGATAGATTTTCATCTGATGCTGAGCTTTTTTGAACAGTAATATCGCTTTCAGGTTTTGCCCCATCAATTTTATTGTTTTTGTCTTGCATCTTATTTTTAGTAAGGTGCAGGTCAATATACTTTGAAAACCCATCATTTTCGATGGTTGAATTTAAAGTAGTAGACTCATCTTTAACGTCTATATTTTGTGAGACATTAACAGGTAAAATATTAAGTTGTGGCATAATAATTCCAATCACTATAATCAGTAAACATTCATTGGCAAGAATATTTATTCACGGTTTATATTCTATAAACAAGCAATAATCATTCCGATAAAGCATTAACTCAATAGTTAATTATTCGCTCTACGTCGTAAAAATTGTTGTGTCGCTATCTCATCAAACATCGACTGTTCTTTCTTATTTTCTATTTGAGCAAGTGCAAGGTTTCGTTTCTCTGCTAGCATTTCAACGGCCTGTACTTTTTGCTTTTGCTTGAACCATAATTGCTTACTCTGTTCAACTAAGGCTTTCGCTTGTTCCATTGCAATTCGAACTTGTTCTGAAGCGTAATCAAGCTTACTAATAAAAGCATGGTAATGATTATAAGTAGCACTATCTAAACCCACACTTGAACGCTGACTTAAGCGTTTCATATATTCCAAACGATAATCAGCCACACTTTGCAGCCGTATTATGTTTTGCTGGTAATCATTTTCTGCACTTCGTAACGTATTTGCTGCTAATTCTTCTTTAGATTGCTCAAACTTCAATAACGTTTCAAGTTGCTTACTTTTATCTGTAGCCATATTAATATTTCCTCAATTATTTTGGCCTATTTACCTATCAACCTAACTTTCATCAAAATTAATAAAAGCTGCACCATACATTCTAATTTGCATTCGCTTGAGTGTTGGCTGTAGCCGCTGCGATAATTTCTTGTAGCTGTTGTAAGCTAAGATCATAAGGTATAACTTCTTGCATTTGCTGCTGTAAAAAGAAGTTAATGACTGGTAACACGTTGATTGATTGATCAATTCTTGGATCATTACCTTTAGTGTAAGCTCCAATAGCAATAAGATCTTTATTTTGTTGATAAACGGAGTAAATTTGTTTTAATTGTCGTGCAAGAGCTTGATGCTCTTTACTTGTTACCAATGGCATAACTCGCGAGATTGAGCCTTCAATATCTACTGCAGGATAATGCCCTGCATCTGCTAATTCTCTTGATAAAACAATATGGCCATCTAAAATTGCTCGTGAAGCATCTGCAATAGGATCTTGCAGATCATCACCTTCGGTTAAGACCGTATAAAACGCGGTAATTGAACCTTGCCCCTCACTACCATTACCTGCTCGCTCGACCAATTGCGGTAGTTTAGAAAACACTGATGGTGGATATCCTTTCGTAGCAGGTGGCTCACCAACCGCTAGCGCTATTTCACGTTGTGCTTGCGCATAACGCGTTAAAGAATCTAATAACAGTAAAACATTAAAGCCTTTATCACGAAAATATTCGCTGATTTGTACTGCAGATTCACATCCTTTTAAGCGCATTAAAGGTGAGTTATCAGCAGGCGCAGCAACTACTACTGATCTGGCTCTACCTTCTTCTCCTAAAATTTCTTCAATAAATTCTTTTACTTCTCTTCCCCGCTCACCAACAAGGCCAACCACAATAACATCTGCCGTTGTTCCTCGTGTCATCATGCCCATGAGTACACTTTTACCAACACCTGAGCCTGCAAAAAGCCCCATTCGTTGACCAGTGCCAACGGTGATAAAACTATTAATTGCACGAACACCAACATCAAGTGGTTCGGTGATTGCTCGTCGGGATAAAGGGTTTATCGGGCTATTATTAGGTTTGTATTCTTCATCGGGCTTAATAGGGCCTTTACCATCAAGTGGTTTGCCAATACCATTAATAACTCGCCCTAATAAATTCATTGATAAGGGTAAATGCAGTTTAGTAGATACAGGTAATACACGTGCACCTGGCAGAACGCCACGTAGGCTTTCCTCAGGCATTAAGTAGGTAATCTCTTGGGCAAAGCCAACAACTTCAGCTAACAAGTCACCATGTGCTGTTTCAACTAAACATTGACTGCCAATGTGTGCTTTTACACCGACGGCTTCCAATGTTAAGCCTACAACACGTACTAAACGACCTGCAACAGGTGCCTTAAATGGTTGGACAAATTTTTGACAGTTTTTCAACCGTTCACTGATGCGTAAGCTATCTACCATGTTTAACTTATTCCTAATTGACACTAACTTAGTATTGCTTCAGTCCACAACGGATGATTTTAAGGCTTTATGGGCACTAAATCACCTAAGCGAAACTGTCAAAGTTTGTCAAAATGACGGAGATTATTGATGTAATGCATCTTGCAAGAAAGGTTCCAATACTTGTTTAAGGCGTGATTTCATCTGTAGATCTATATTAGAAGTACTATTTTCTATTTGGCAGCTACCAGGGGTTATTTGAGGGGCAGGCAGTAATCTCCATCCACTTTCTCTAATATGCGCTTCACCAAACTGTTGTTCAACATGTTTAATATCATCAGGATGTAAATGAATTTGTGTATTTGCATCATTGCTTGGTAAAGACTTTATTCCTTCAGCAATGGCTGCAATTAAAATATCTGGGTTTGTTTTAGCTTCTTGCAAAACAACAGCTTCTGTCAATTGAATAACCAAATTTAGTAGTTGTTCTTCAATGTTTTTTTCAACACTTGCAAGCGGCTTATCAAGCTGCTCTATTAAGCTTTGCCAAGTATCACTTAGCTTATCAATCGTTTCTTTGCCCGCAAGTAGGCCTTTTTCATTACCTTCTTCTATTCCTTGAATTATGCCCTCTTCTATTCCTTGAGATTTACCTTCTTCATATCCTTGCGTAAAACCTTCTTCTTTTCCTTGATTTAAGCCCTCTTCATGAGCCGCTTGTCTTATTGCTTCAATATCTTCAGCAGTTAAAGGTTCGGGTTCTACAATAGCTTCTTCTGGTGGCTCATAACGCCAACTTGCTTTTTTTCCAAAAGCATTGGTATTAGTTTCTTGTTCAGCTGCGGGTTTAGTTTGCACATTCGGCAGTGACCACAGATCTAAGTCATCTTGCTTATCCGCTTTAATTATACGGGCTGGCGTTTTACTCATTTGTTAAAACCTTAACTGAACAGACTGAATTTAACGTACGATTATTATAAGAATTCATCGCCGCCACCGCCACCGCCAAGCATAATTTCACCGGCGTCAGATAATCGTTGTGCCACAGCAAGAATCTCTTTTTGTGCCGCTTCAACTTCGCTAATACGTACAGGTCCCATGGCTTCAAGATCATCTGCCAGCATTTCAGCTGCACGTTTAGACATATTGCCAAGAATTTTCTCTTTTAAGGCTTCATCGGTACCTTTAATTGCTTTCATTAAGGCATCTTGTTGCACTTCACGAAGTATTGCTTGTATACCTCGATCATCAACATCAACTAAATTATCAAATACAAACATTAGATCTTGAATTTGTTGACTCATTTCTTCATCACTTTCACGAATAGCATCCATTAGCATGCCTTCCACATTTGTGTCTAAATAGTTCATGATGTCAGCAGCAGCTTTCAAGCCGCCCATTTTCGCGGCTTGTGCACCGGCTTGGCCAGCAAACTGTTTCTCCATTATTTCATTCAATTCTTGTAACGCTGCCGGTTGTACTTCTTCTAAATTAGCAATACGCATCATTACTGTCTCTTATACACATCTCCGAGCCCACGAGACGTAGAGGAATCTCGT
>CAJXUT010000315.1 GCA_913061365.1 uncultured Colwellia sp. | reverse complement strand
CTCTTCGTCGGCAGCGTCAGATGTGTATAAGAGACAGCTCTACAACTTCAAGCCCTTGTTCATCGATTTCATTTCGATACCAACGTCCAAACAATAGTGCCCGATTATAATTCATAACTTATTTTCTTAAATTAATAATACCAACAAAGCGATAAACAGTGTGCTATCAACATAAACTTCACTCTATTTTAAATGTAAATATAACCTATGCCAATCTGATTAAGTTATTTATTTTATTAATATTACAATTAAAGAAGTTTTCCATTCATTATCACTCAACTTTATATTAAAGAATAAGTGTAAGTCCTTTTAAAAAGGGGTAAATTATACAAAACAAAACACTATACTATTGAGAAAAAATCATGCCTAAACCTAACGTACAGTTATTGTTAACTGGTAATGAATTAATGACCGGCGATATCGTAGACAGTAATTCAGCCATGATAGCACAGCAACTAAAAGAATTAGGCTTAGAAATATCTCGTAAAGTAACTGTTGCAGATGATATTACGACACTAATTAACGAAATTAACCACCTTGCAGAACAAGCTGATATTTTGATTATTAATGGTGGCTTAGGACCTACCATTGATGATTTAACTGCTGAAGCGTTAGCAAAGGCGACTAAAGTTAACTTAACTGAACATAAAGATGCATTAATTCACTTAAAGTCATGGTGTAAAAAGCGTGATGTGAAGTTGAACACTCCTAATTTGAAACAAACGTTATTGCCACAAAACTGTACGATAATACCGAATAAAGACGGAAGTGCTGTCGGTTTTAAAGTAAATCACCTTGCCTGTGATATTTATTGTACTCCCGGTGTCCCAAGAGAGCTAAAAACAATGTTGGCCGAGCAAATAACACATGATATCGCCAAATATCATCCAACAAAGCTAATAACCGATACTACACGATTACAAGTATTTGGTTTAGGTGAATCTACTTTACAAAAGATGATAGATGAACAATTACCCACTTGGCCAAAGTCTATTGAGTTAGGCTTTAGAGCAGGTATGCCCCTGCTTGAGGTAAAACTAACAACAAGCTGTGAAGAAGGCCATAGAATTAAGCCAATATGGTGCGCTAAATTAGAAAAAATTATAGGAGATCACATCATAGCAACAATCAAAGATACTCCATTAACCTTAGCCAAGCACCTACTATTAAAATTACAAGAAGATAAGTTAAAAATTACCACTGCTGAATCGTGTACTGGTGGTATGATAGCAAGCCTACTGACTAAAGAGGCTGGCGCGTCATCATCCTTTGAAGCAGGTTTTGTCACCTATAGCAATGAAATGAAAACTGAACTATTAGCCGTTACCCAACAATCTTTGAGTCAACATGGCGCAGTAAGCAGAGAAGTTGTGATTGAAATGGCCAAGGGAGCGTTAAAAAGATCATCCGCCGATTTTGCTATTGCGGTATCCGGAATTGCCGGACCTGATGGTGGAACTAAAGAAAAACCGGTTGGCACTGTATGGCTAGCCTGGGGACATAAAAGCAATCTAAAAACAGTTGGATTATTAATTCCTTTATCAAGAGATTACTTTCAAAAATATGTAGCAAATATAGGACTCGACTTAGTCCGCCGAGAATTAATCAATAGTACACAAACTGCTCATTACATCACTGAGAGAAAGTTTAGTTAAAAATAAGTATTTCTAACTACTTATTGCTAAGTAAATAAAAAATTTATATATTTAACTAGATTCAAATTTTATCCCGTTGTAAGAGTTAAACAACAAGAAAACGTAAATAAAAGTCACTAAGTTTTGAGGTTTATCATGGTAGAAAAAAACTTTATAACCAGCGGTAGAAATACCATAATACATAAGATTAAAAAGTTCGATTTGTTAATTGTAAATGGAGAAAATCCTGTGGTGATAGTAAGTCATCGCGGAATAGGCATATTTAAAGGTGAAATACCTGCTAAGCGATCTATAGCAAAAAAAGCATATCAAGAAGTTATTTACATTGAATCGAGTGAACTATTTGGTGAAGAAAAAACCTTATTATTTGTACAAGCTCTCGATGGAAGAGAATTTAAGATAGACTATAGCAAAGTTGATACTAAAAGCTTCATTAGAGTCCATCAAGATCATTACAATTAGTTCAGTAAAAATTAACCCTTTTAGCCATCTATGTAGTTCATTACTTTTTAATGAAGATGTCGGAGTAAACCTGTATGACCCAACTCAGTTTAGTTGCTAACGACGAGAATAATGTTGACCTACACTTAGCACCTATAAAGGGTGGTGATACAGTCACAGAAGCCAGCATTCTTAAATTAATATCAGAGTCTTCTTATACTAAGCTATATATCAATAACGCTAATGTTAAAAATGCAGTAGCAGAATTAAATGACATCTTAAAGCCACTGCAAGACGCTCAAACTGGCAGAAAATTTAACTACCAAGTATTAGAGCGTATAGATGCAACGATATCGGTCACAATTGACAGAGATGAAATGGGTGCAACTGCTGAGATTACAGCTGCCCAAGGTGGAAAGCACTTAACGGCTAAAGCTATTTTAACCGCAGCTCAAAAAGCAGGTGTTAAAAAAGGCTTCAGCAAAGAAGAATTAGTAAAACTTGCTCAATTAGCGGCCAAACAAGAACCAAATCAACACGTAACCTTACAAATTGCATCCGGAAAGTTAGCCGTCAATGGAAAAGATGCTCAAATAAAACCACTTGTTGAAAGTGCCCAGTCTAGAATTTTACGTCCCAAAAAGCGTGAAGATGGTAGTGTCGACATGCGAGACTTAGGCGACATAATCTGCGTGAAAGTTGGCGATCCTATAGCTCAGAAAATTCCATTAACACCAGGAAAAAAAGGCTATACCGTTACAGCAACTTCGCTTCCCCCTCAACCAGGTAACGATATATCACTTATTTCAGGAGATGGAACTGCTATTAGCTTAAGCGATCAAAATATACTTGTTTCAGAAAAAGTTGGGTTACCAAAGATCATTCCAAACGGGATGGAAGTTGATGAAATTTATAAAATTAGAAATGTCACTGTAGCCACTGGTAACATCAATTTCACAGGAAGTGTTATTATCGATGGTGACGTAAGTGATGGCATGAAAGTAATTGCTAGCGGCGATGTAACAGTAGGCGGCTTTGTAGAATCTGCAACTATCGAAGCGGGCGGAGACGTCACAATATCAGGTGGTATCATTGGCAGAAAACATGACACAGAAAAAACCAAAGTTACCGATGTAAGTATGAGTGTTAGCATAAATGCAAAAGGTAATATTTATGCCAAATATGGCCAATATGCTGAAATTTCTTGCTCAAAAGACGTGCATATTGAAAACCAACTTCTGCATAGTTTACTCAATATTCAGGGAAGCTTAACCGTTGGGGCTAAAGACACTATAAATGGCAAAATTATTGGCGGTTATATCAAAGCTGGTACATTTGTTAGTGCAGGAGCCATTGGCGCAAAAGCCGGCAGTAATACTATTATTCATTTTGAACATGAAATGATAAAGCTAAAAGAAAGCTTGCAAGACATTGAATCTAGATTAAAGTTTAACTCAGCTAAGACAACTGAATTAAAAGAGGCTGTAACTAAGTTAAGAAAGCTTCCTAAAGATAAAATAAAGGCTGAAGTTTTAACAAAAATAATTTCAAATTACCAATTACATGCAAAATGTATGGGTGAATTGTTAATTGAAAAAACAACTATGGAAGAAACGATCCAAAACTATATGGAAAGTGTCTATGTTGAGGCAACTGAAAAAATTCACCATGGCGTTCAGTTAATTATAGATACTTACAATGATAGATCACGTCGCGAATATGGCCCGAGTAAAATGGCTGTCTCTTATACACATCTCCGAGCCCACGAGACGTAGAGGAATCTCGT
>CAJXUT010000314.1 GCA_913061365.1 uncultured Colwellia sp. | reverse complement strand
GCGTCAGATGTGTATAAGAGACAGGTATTAATTATTTAACAATAAAAAATTTAAGAAATGAAATTATGTGATTTCTGTTTCTTCTTTATATATTTTAAAACCTCGAGCTTGATAATTAAGCAAAGCACTAGGGTGATCAAGTGAGCACGTGTGTAGCCAAAGTCGTTTTGTATCTGGTAAAAGCCATGCAGATTGAATAGCACAAGTTAGTAAATATCCACCAAAATTTTTGCCAATGAATTTTTCTGACAAACCAAAATATTTAATTTCAACTTCACCATACATTGTATTTTGTAATTCAAAATAACCAGCAATAGCCCCTTTGTAGTAGGCAACATAGGTATGAAGAGTAGGGCTCTCAGAGTATGCTCGCCATTGCTCATCTGTATGGCTTAGTTTATCAGTCCACTCCCACAACTCACCAACATATTGATAGAGAAAACGATTTAACCTAAAGTCTTTAATTTTTGCTTCTATAACGGTTAAACCATTAGATTCAAGTTTAGGATTTAATTCATTTATATTATTCATTTCAAGGTAATAAATAACGACGTCTTGCAATTTTTTATCCTCTAAATATCTTTAGCTAAAAGCTTCATATTAAACTTTTATTTACCTTAAAAATAATTTTAACATGAGTTTTTCGATAATGCCTCCATAGGGCGGGTGTATTAATTTACCTACGTTTAATTTACCTCTAGACAACACAGTTTTTGCTTTGGAAAAGGTTAAAAATCCTTCTTTTCCATGGTATTGACCCATGCCTGAGTCTCCAATACCACCAAAAGGAGCATCATCAGCGGCAACATGAAAAATAGTTTCATTAATGCAAACGCCACCAGAGTGCGTTTGCTTGAGTAGATGTTGCTGAGTATTTTCATCAAAACTCATAATATATAGTGCTAAAGGCCTCGGGCGCTGATTAATATATTCGATTGTTTCTGATATATCTTCATAACTAATAATTGGCAAAATAGGGCCAAAAATCTCTTGTTGCATAATTAACATATCATCGGTTGTTTCTGTGACTAACTGTGTGACTAGTTCACGTGAACTTCGAACAATTTCTTGCCCATTAGCAGAAGTTACTTGTGCACCTTTGTTGATTGCATCATCTAACCAATTAAGTAAGCGACTATGTTGAGTTGAATTTATTACGTTAGCATAATCATTACATCCATTGCTCTTACCATACATCTTCTGAAACTTTCGTTGGTAAGCATTAATAAAATCTTTAACCTTATCTTTTGGACAAAATATGTAATCGGGTGCTACACATATTTGTCCAGCATTTAAACACTTGCCGAAAATTAAACGTTCTACTGCGGTGTCAATAGGCATGTCTGGCGCAATAATGACTGGAGATTTTCCCCCAAGCTCTAAAGTTACTGGTGTGAGGTTATCTGCCGCTGCTCGCATTACATGACGCCCAACAGTTGTTGAACCAGTAAAAATTAAGTGTTCGAAGGATAATGAAGAAAACTCAGCAGCAATATTGGCTTCCCCTTCAATACAGGCAACGGTGTCTTCGCTAAAAATAGTGCTTAACATTTTCTTAATTACTTTATTAGTACACGGGGTAAATTCTGACAGTTTAATCATGGCTCGGTTACCAGCCGCTAATGCTGTTATTAAAGGGCCAATTGATAACATAACAGGGAAATTCCAAGGCACCATAATACCTATTACCCCCAAAGGCTGAAAATGGACTTCAACTTTTGCGGGAGAAAGTAATAAGCCAGCACTACGACGTTGAGGCTTCATCCATTTACTAAGGCGTTTAACGGTATAGTTAATATTAATTACACAGGGCATGATATCGGCAATTAATGTATCTTGCTTTGGGCGCTGGCCATAATCTTGGTTAAGTGCATTGACCAAGTCATCTTTATAAGAAAGAAGTGCGTCTTTTAATGCAAGTAACTGCGTGACTCGTTCTTTAGTAGACGGATATGGCGCATTGTTATATGCATTTTTTTGCTTTAATAAGGTAGCTGATAATGATTTCAGTTCTGTATTTATTTCTGCTGGTATACTCATAACTACCCTTAAAAATTAAATTGCTTAATATCTCTTTATGCCAAGTATTAAAATTTATATATTTTTTCAAACATATTAAATCTTAACAATGTTTGGATGATATTTAAGCGCATGATACTCAAAACTGCAATATGATATTTTATAGCTTAATGCTATTTAGGTAGTTTTATTTGATGAAAAATAATTTATGACGAAGCGATTACGGCCAGTCGCTTTAGCTTGATAAAGTGCTTTGTCAGCAGATTTTATTATCGCATTCATAGGTAAGTTGAAATCAATAACATCGGATGGTTGCACTATTGTTGCGCCAAGACTTACCGAAATATGTGATGCAACAGCAGAGTCTGGGTGAGATATATTAAGATTCTCCATTGCATTGATAACACTTTGCAATTTATTGTGTAAGTTTGCCGTTGTCATTTCAGTAAATAACAGAATAAACTCTTCGCCACCGAAGCGTGCACATGTATCAGATGTTCGTTTACATTGATTATCCAATGCTTGAGCAACTAAAAAAAGTGCTTCATCTCCTTTCATATGACCAACAGAGTCATTATATTTTTTAAAATAATCTATATCACACATAACTACGATAAAACCAACTTTGAGACGAATACACTCGTCTTTATGCTTGGTTAATTCTACTTTTAAGCCATGCCTGTTCATCACTTGAGTTAGTTGATCCGTGTTAACTTGCTCTGCTAGTAATTCGTTTTGTTTTTGTACTGTGAGAAGTAATTCATTTACATTTTTAGAAACGGTAGTCAGTTCTTTTACGGTATAATCTTCATTTAATTGTGTACACTCTTTCTTTTTATCCATAACTTTAATGTCACGAGCTAACTTTTTAACAGGAATGATTATTGTGATAGATATTAGCTGATATATTAGATAGAAAAGAAAACTGAGCAAAGTAAGAAATATGATACTTTTTTGATTAATAATATTAGGCATAGTGCCGACACTATGTTCGATATTAAGAATAGCAATAGGTTGACTATTCATATCGCCTATTAACACAGTAGAATAGGGTTTTACTGCAGTTACAGTCACTTTTTCATTCCAAAAAGAAGAGGTTTTTGCTTTATAATCATGAGGAATCGGGAGCATAGAAACCTTAGTGAGAGTAGACTCACTCAAGCTTTTAGTGAAGTCTTCTTTAATAAGTTTAATAGTAATCAAAAAGCCTCTGTGTTCACCCTCTAGTAAAGATGTTCTAATTTGGTTTACGCTATAAATGGCAGGGCCATGCAGCGTCATTATAAATCCACTTGTTTTTGCTGAACCTTTATCCCTTCTAGGAACAGGAAGCATAGTTGCATTACTTGGAAACTGATTAAAATCTTGAAAAGAAAAGTTTAAACTCTCTCCTGTTTTATGATTTAACCCTTTACCAAAAATAGTTTTGAGATGTTCATCAATTAAAAAAATACCATCAACCTCAATTATGCTAAATGTTTCATCAACTAAGTTATCATCGATATAGCTCTGACGCTTATCATGCATAAAGTTGTAAGTTGATGTCCAAGCAGCATAATCGAAATTTATTTTCGCAACATCTTTTAGCAAATTTTTGGTACTGAATGCTAAAGTGTCCAGCTCTCTTTCTGCAAGAAGTGAAATGCTACGTTCAAGCTTAGGTAATTCGATAAAATGCATATAACTAATTAAGCCACTTGTAAACAAGAAGAATAGTAATACGAGAACACGTAGTTGAAGCTGATTAAAGGTTAATGATTTCATACGGTAAAGTATTGTACATAAGTTAGCCTTTTACCAAGTTCACATGATTTATTACCTGTCTCTTATACACATCTCCGAGCCCACGAGACGTAGAGGAATCTCG
>CAJXUT010000313.1 GCA_913061365.1 uncultured Colwellia sp. | reverse complement strand
TACGAGATTCCTCTACGTCTCGTGGGCTCGGAGATGTGTATAAGAGACAGACTCAAGCCAATGCTTTTATATTCTTTAGCCAAATAGTCAATAGTCATCTTTTCACCCAAGGTTAATGGACCACGACCAGAAAACTCATCTGAAGCAAGCTTTGCAATATGTTGATGTACATTGGCAAGGTTAACTGTCTTACTATTAGGTGCATTTAGGGTGTGTTCACATGCAGATAGGAACAGTACTAAAACAATAGGAATTAATCGGATATATTTTTTATTCATAACTAAAATTCATTTATTAAGAAGCCCACAATACTATAAATCATTTATTGTTTTTCAGCATTTAAATATCTGTATTTTAATAATTTATTAGTAACTAAAGGGATTATGAAGTGATGAGTTATTAAAATTTTTTCTATCTATAGAGCCCCTTAAATGTAAAATATCAAGCATAAAAAAAGCAACCGTAAATGCGGTTGCTTTTTAATACTGTTATTAAGCTATATAAGAATTATCAAGCTTTTACTCATGATTCAGAACGACACCAAAAAAAGAGAGTAAAAATGCTTACTCTTCTTCATTAAAAGTAGAATCTTCAATTTGCTGTGGCGTTAAAGGTTTTTTACGCTTAATAATTTTCATTGCGCCAGCATCATCATTCTCAAGGAAAGTCTTCTTAATAACTTTTCTTGGTTTACTATCAACAGCTTTTTTACTTTTGACTTTCTTAGGTGCAGCTTTAGCAACTTGAGCTTTTTTCGGTTTTAAGCCTTTAAATTTAACTTTAATACCTTCTACCTTCGTAAAAGTAATTTTTTGTTGTAAAAAGGCTTCAATATTTTTAAAACTCAACCAATCATTTGGTCCCACAAGTGAGATTGAATCACCTTGAGTACCTGCACGACCTGTTCTACCTATACGATGCACAAACTCTTCGGTATGCTTTGGCATATCAAAATTAATCACGTGTGATACGTTAATTAAATCAAGTCCTCGTGAAGCTAAGTCAGTTGTTACCAATATTTTATGCTGTCCTTTAGCAAAGCTTTCCATGATCTGATTACGTTGGCCTTGATTTAACTCACCGCTTAACGCAACAGCATTAAGGTTTTTCTCGGTAAGTACTTTAGCTAATCTGTCAGTATCACTTCGTGTCGCAGTAAAAATAATAACTTGCTGTGATTTTTCTGTAGCTAAGAAGTGCTGTAACAACGCTTCTTTTTGTGTCAGGTTATCAGCAAGATAAAAACGCTTACTAATATCAACATGTTCACTGTGCCCAGCATCAATAGCAATACGCTTAGGCTTTCTGAGTAACTCAGTGGCAAATTCATTCACTTGTGCATGATCTAACGTGGCAGAAAAAAGTAATGTTTGACGTTTACGATGATCGGCTGCTTTATTAATTTGCCCTAACTCTTTGCTAAAGCCTAAATCAAGCATCCGATCTGCTTCATCTAAAATGAGTAGCTCTAAACCATTAAGGTAAAAGTGCCCTTGCGTTAAATGATCCGCTAATCGCCCTGGCGTTGCCACAATGAAATGCGGATCTTTCTCTAACACTTTTACTTGGTCGTTAAAGTTTTCACCACCTAAAATCAATACCGCTTTAAATTGCGTATTTGACGTAAACAAGCGAAGCTGACTAAAGACTTGTTTAGCCAATTCACGTGTTGGCGTTAGAATCACTACACGTGGATCTCGCTTTGATAAAGCGCGATTTTTAGATAAACGCTGCAGTGCAGGAATAATAAACGCTAACGTTTTTCCTGAACCAGTTTTTGACGAAGCAATTAAGTCATGCCCAGCCATAGCTGCAGGAATAGCCTGTTGCTGAATTTGTGTTGGCTCGTTAAAACCAAGATGAGCAACAGTATTCATTAAGCTGCTATCTAAACCAAAATCACTAAATTGCACTAGGCATTCTCCTACAGTTAGCTGAAGTAGCTAAATTTATCATTAAACTTATTATTAAGTATGTCATTAACCGGCTGCAATTCTTGCTTCAACAACCACAATAGCTTGATCAATTCTTTCTAATACTTTGCTTCGGTCTAACAAGGCTAAGGTAATATCAAGTGATGGTGAATTACCACCACCTGTAGCAGCAACACGCAATGGCATACCCACTTTGCCCATACCTACTTCTAATTCTTCAGCGGTATCATTAATTGCAGCATGAATAAGCTCAGGTTGCCATTCAGTTAACGCAGCTAGTTTCTCTTTAACAAGTAATAAAGGCTCTTTTACTACTGGACGTAAGTGTTTTTTAACCGCTTTAGCATCAAGCTCAGTAAAATCTTCATAAAAGTAACGAGAAATTTCAGCCATTTCTTTTAATGTTTTAACACGATCTGCTTGTATTTTAACTATTTCGGCAAGTGCTGGGCCATTATCAATGTTGATATCTTGATCATTCATATGCCATGCTAAATGTGAAGCTACATATTCAGGATCCATTGTTTTCATATAATGCTGATTAACCCAAATAAGTTTATCTGTGTTAAAGCCAGACGGAGCACGGTTACAATCTTTCAAGTCAAATAATTCAATCATTTCTTCACGAGAAAAGATTTCTTTATCACCGTGAGACCAACCTAATCTAACTAAGTAGTTTAATAGCGCTTCTGGTAAATAACCGTCATCACGATACTGCATTACACCAACAGCACCATGACGTTTAGATAAACGTTTACCATCATCACCTAAAATCATAGGGATATGGGCATATTCAGGTAATTCTGCACCAAGGGCTTTCAGGATATTAATTTGTTTAGGTGTATTACTAATATGATCATCACCACGTACTACATGAGTAACGTTCATATCCCAATCATCAACAACAACCGTTAAATTATAAGTTGGCGTACCATCACTACGAGCAATAATTAGATCATCTAATTGCTCATTACTAATAGTAATATCACCTTTTACCATATCTTTAATAACCACATCACCTTCAAGCGGGTTTTTAAAACGAATAGCGTAAGGTTTATCTTCTGGGTAATCAGTACGATCACGCCAAAAGCCGTTATACTTTTCTATTTCACCTTTTGCTTTAGCTTCTTCACGCATTGCATCAACTTCTTCGCTAGTACTATAACAGCGATAAGCATTACCAGAAGCAAGTAACTGCTCTACTACTTCTTTATAGCGGTCAAAACGTTTAGTTTGAAAGTATGGGCCATGAGTCCATTCAAGGTTTAACCAATTCATACCATCCATAATGGCATCAACAGATGCTTGAGTAGAACGCTCTATATCAGTATCTTCAATACGTAAAATAAAGTCGCCGCCATTTTTTTGTGCATAAAGCCAGCTATATAAAGCAGTACGAGCACCGCCAACATGTAAATAGCCTGTAGGGCTAGGAGCAAAACGCGTTGTTAAAGTCATAAAATTCTCAATTTTGTACGCAAAAGAGTCAAGTTGAACTCTTTGCTATAATAGGGTCTTAAAAAATTGGCGACATTTTATCATTGTGGCTAAGTTATACCAAATTAAATAGTAAATTAGTCATTAGAGAATGCCTGTATAAAAGCGAGTACTTTTATTACAATCAAAAATTGAAATAGCTTATGTGTAGTCTTATTCATTTTAGTGAAGCAAAGTTTCGCTTCTATTGACTAATCATTTAACGATAAAACCAGTTAATTCACTCTTTTATAGCACTTTAGCTTTAGTGTTTTTAAAATTAACAGCAATTAAATATGGCTTATTGAAGAGAAATCACCCGTTATGTTGAAAAATAAATCAAACAGTTAGGTATTTTAAAATAATTAGTAATTTATGTGGTTTTTATGTTGACAGGTTTTTGGATCTCCCTATAATACGCACCCACAGAGACGGACGATTAGCTCAGTTGGGAGAGCACCGCCCTTACAAGGCGGGGGT
>CAJXUT010000312.1 GCA_913061365.1 uncultured Colwellia sp. | reverse complement strand
CGGCAGCGTCAGATGTGTATAAGAGACAGATTAAAACCCTTGTTTTTGGTGAGGTTGTTGCTGGTTATCCTACCATGATGCTAATTGTATTATTTTTAGGTGGCGTGCAACTATTATCTATAGGGATTATGGGAGAGTATGTTGGCCGGATTTATGCCGAAACTAAAGCGCGCCCAATATATTTAATTATGGATAAAGCAAAAAACAGTATTGTAAATTCAATGGAAGAAAAGCATGGATAATTTAGATAAAAATAGTCAACTATCTACGCCTATACTTTACTGGGCTGTAATACTTATTCTTTCGTTAATTGCGCTTCGACTGGTGTCCTTAGGATTATATCCATTATACGATACTACAGAGGCAAGATACGGAGAAATGGCCCGAATTATGTTGGAAACAAATAATTGGATCACTCCTCAATTTGACTATAACATTCCATTTTGGGGAAAACCCCCACTTCAAACTTGGATCAGTGCATTAAGTTTTTCTTGGTTAGGAGTGAACGAATTTAGCGCCCGTTTACCACACTTTATTTGTGGTTTAATAACATGCGTTTTAACTTTTAGCTTAACTAAGTCATTAACAAATAAGCATTCAGCTATTTTTTCCCTATTAATAATCACATCAAGCCTTGGTTTTATTCTTGCGATTGGCATGGTCATGACAGATAGCGCGCTACTGATGGCAAATACTATGGCAATGGTCACTTTTTGGCAGTGCTATAGTAAGAAAGATAAAATCTTTTTTGGGCATCTGTTTTTTATTGCTTTAGCGTTAGGTATGTTGATAAAAGGGCCTGTAGCAGTTGTTTTCATCATTATCTCGTTGGTTTGTTGGAGTATTTGGCAAAAATGTTTTTACCATGCCATAAAAGCCCTACCTTGGATTTCTGGCATGTTGCTCTTTTTAATATTAACTCTACCTTGGTATATATGGGCAGAAATACGAACACCAGGCTTTCTAGAATATTTTATATTTGGTGAGCATATTCAACGATTTCTTGTTTCTGGCTGGCAAGGCGACTTGTATGGAACTGCCCATGTAAAACCTAGGGGGATGATTTGGCTTTATTGGCTTGTGTGCGCTAGCCCTTGGTCATTTATTGCTTTGGGGTTACTCGTTAAAAAATATCGAGGTATTAAATTACCTCATAGTAAAGGCACAATAAAGGGAGTTAATAAATACCTTATTTGTTGGATGATATCGCCATTATTATTGTTTACTTTTGCTGGTAATATTTTACCTATTTATGTATTACCTGGTTTTAGTGCTTTAGCCGTTTTAGTGGCAATAAATAGTCAATGGAAAAAGAGCAGTAATTATTTGGCTCTAGCCTCATTCTGCATATTAGCTATAATGATCATAATACTACGCACTGGGGTAATGAATAAAAAAAGTGAAGTATATTTACTCGGTGAAAATCGTAGTTTTTCACAAAGCACACAGCTCTACTATTGGAAAAAGCGTCCTTTTAGCGCACAGTTTTATTCAAAAGGACAAGCTCAATTACTTGATGATAAAGAAAAACTAAGGACATTATTGACTTCAAATGAAGCCTTTTCTATTGCGATAAAACACAATGACTTTGAAACATTAAATAATATGCTAACCCCTGTATGTAGTATTGATAATCGTACGGAAGCTCGCATACTATTGCAGTGTAATTAAGGAACGTATTTTGAAGATATTATTAGTAGAAGACTGCCAAAGTGTTGCTGAAGTTATTTTTGATTATTTCGAAGAGTCTGATTTTGATTTAGATTACGCAGCAACAGGTACTTTAGGTTTATCATTAGCACAATCACAAAAGTTTGACTGTATTATTTTAGATATCATGTTACCAGGGATTGATGGCATTAGCCTTTGTAAGCAACTTAGAGCTGAAGGGAATAATACTCCAATTATTATGTTAACAGCACGCGATACAAATAATGATATGTTATTGGGGCTTCGCCAAGGAGCTGATGATTATATTGTAAAACCTTTCAACTTAGAGTTACTTGAAGCGCGTATTCATAGTGTAACTCGTCGTCATTCAGGCTTAGGCTTTATTACTCAAATGGCATGTGGTCCCATTACGCTCGACATAAATACCCATCAAGTATGGCGTGGTAAGCAAGAGATAAAATTAACCCCCATCTGCTTTAAAATATTGAGTTTATTAGTTAAGAAATCACCTAATGTTACCTCGCGGCAAGAACTAGAAGAAGTGCTGTGGTCAGATGATTTGCCTGATCAAGATATTTTACGAAAACATATCTATCAACTTCGCCATAAAATAGATAAGCCATTCGCAGAAAACATTATCGAGACAGTCCCTAAATTAGGTTATCGCTTGGCGGCCGTAAAATGAAAAATGTTAAACCCATGAGCAGTAAGATTATTCAAGTCTATTTGCTTGGTGCAGTAGTGTTATTAGCTTTTTATGGGGCTATTTTTTATCTCACAATTCAATATACCGAAAATCGAACGAGTGAACGGCGTTTAGCATTAGTAGCACCACACCATTTCAAGTTATTTAGCCAAGGTGTTAGCGGTGAGGTACAGATAGATCCTATGTTAAAAATCTATGACAAGTATGATCTTTTACCCCCTTTAATAATGCGTAGATTAGATAAAAGTTGGCAGGGTAGTATCAGTTTTCATTTTGAAGATGATAGTGAATATAATGTGTTTGCACAGCAAGTTTTGACAGAGAAAGGTTTAACCATTGTTTATGCATTAGAAGATGTTGATGCAATTGAATGGGATGATACAAAATTCGCTATTTTTCAAATAGTGATATTTGGAGTTGGCTTACTCATTTATTTCATTGCTGCAATATTTATTATAAAAATGGCTAAACGTATTAGCACACCTTTTTCTAATTTAGCCGATAAATTAGAACGTAACGGCAATGAAGAATACACGCAATTATCAATTGATGGTGAACTGTCATTAGAGTTAGTACAGATGTTGACGAGTATTAATACTTACCGTAGTAGAATTCAGGATGCCTTTATGAGGGAGCAAGCTTTTACTCGTTATGTTAGTCATGAATTACGCACGCCTATGACAATTATTCGCGGCGGAATTAGTATTTTGCGACGAATTGAAGATGACAAAGTCCAAAAACAATCTAGTCGTATTGATAATGCTGTTATTGAAATGGAGCAATTGGTTCATACGTTTTTGCTGATGGCAAGAAATGAAGATGATGTTTTGATCAATGTGACTGTTTCAGATGATTTCATTAAAGAAATAGTAAAAGATTTTGAAGCTACGATAAAAGCGAATAATGTTGTTTTTCATCAAGAGTTACAATGTGACTTTAATCTTTCTGTTCAACCTTTATTATTTTCTGCTGTGATTAAAAATTTATTAAAAAATGCTATTAATTGTAGTATTGATGGAAATGTCAGTCTTTTTGTTTCTCCACAACGAATTGACGTAATAGATGATGGTATTGGACTTGAAGCACAACCGCGTGGTTATGAAGGCTTTGGCATTGGGCTTAATATTGTGAGAGATATTTGCAAAAAATACCAATGGCAGTTTTCTATTAATAATAATGTAAGGAAAGGTTGTACAGCGTCGGTAATTTTCAATAAATAAAAGGATAAGGCTGAAAATAGCTAATGTTCTTATTTACTCTTATGCTCTAAAGGGGGTAGTTATATCGTGTTTTTAGGAATGAATATAACCATACTGGATATGCGATATTTTTAATTGTTTCTTCTCCAAACAACTGAATTATCGACGTTATTCATATTGATTCTTTGTTTACTTATACAACATGAATACTTTAATGCGCCTATAGAGAATGTATATTAGCAAAATAGTGATAGTAAATATGTTGTCTTATCTTTCCTAGGCTTGAAACTAGAACATCAGTTGAGGCTTTTAAAATCTGTCTCTTATAC
>CAJXUT010000311.1 GCA_913061365.1 uncultured Colwellia sp. | reverse complement strand
CTATCCTCTTCGTCGGCAGCGTCAGATGTGTATAAGAGACAGGGCTTAACTACAAATGATTTATTGGGAGATATTGATGAAGACATTATTAATGAAATTAAGTGAAGGTGATGGAAAATTACCGCCTAAAGCATCTATTCGAGATATCGTTTTTGCTGGAGTTGGCGGGGGGATAGTTACTGCTATTTTAGCTAGCGCTTCACTAGGATTGGAAGTTGCCCTTATTTTAGGATCCTTTGGCGCTTCATGTGTGCTGGTTTTTGGTTATCCTAATGTTCCCTTTTCTCAGCCAAGAAATGTAGTACTAGGGCATTTTTTCAGCTCTCTCGTAGGGATAATTTGTTTTGTAAACTTTGGCGAAACTTGGTGGTCAGTAGCAATAGCCATTTCTTTGGCAATTATGATTATGATGGCAACTAGAACTGTGCATCCACCTGCGGGCTCTAATCCTATTATTATTTTTCTATCTGGTGCATCGTGGGAGTTTTTATTCTTTCCTACTCTCATTGGTAGTGTGATTTTAGTGGGAATTGCGTTGATTTATAACAATTTGAGGAGGGGAGAGTACTATCCTGAGTATTGGTAAAATACTACCTCGATATCATAATGTATTTAAAGTAATAGTAACGCCTTAGTTTTAATTAGCTTTCTTGGTATATATGTAGGAGCCAGATTACCTACCTATTTTGTGAGATAGTCTATCTGAGGCTGCCTGGTGTTGTTCCTGTCCATTTTTTAAATGCCGCTCTAAAATTTGAGACATCATTAAAGCCAATTGATGCAGCAATATCTTCAATAGTTAATTTGGTTTCTTGTATTAGCTTTATCGCTGCTTCACAACGTAACTCTTTTACCACTTCTCTAAAGCTAGTCCCTTGAGAGGATAACTTTCTTCGGAGTGTTCTTGGCGTTATGCACAAATAATTAGAGAGATCTTCCGCACAAATATTTTTGTGCATGTTCGATGCAACCCATTGGTTTATTGTTATTAATAATTCATTTTTAGTGGCAATTGAATTAAGCACTATATCGCATTGAGCGAGTAGCAGAGGCATAGCGAAAGGATTGCTTCTAGGAGTAGGTAATGACAACTCTTCATTCGTAAGTACAAACTCATTATGGACATTTTCATAGCTGATCGGACACTGAAAATGTTTTTCGTATAATTGATAATTTCTAGGCTGCTTAAAACTAAATTTTAATTGAGTAAAGGTAAAGTCTCTATCATCAATACACTCTCTTACTAAAGATAAAACAATGGCGCATTGTAATTCAATGTTAAATTCAGTTAAATCAGGAGCAAGAAGTAAGTCCTCAAAACGAATAGATGAGTTGCCACTTTCCTTATCTATATGTAATGACATGAGTACTGTTTTTGTAACAAGGTTATGATAGCGAATCGAAAACTCTAATGTGTCTTGTAATCCCTTACAACTTAATAGCGTGCAACCATAAAGACCATAGTCATTTGGTTTTATTCCTTCCCCCAACAATAAACTGATACCTGGTATTTTTAATGACAATATATTGCGAAAAAAAGCGATGATTTGTTCTTTACTAATTTTATACTCGCGATCATTTAACCTATGTTGGTCAATGTTTGTATCTTTTAATAAGGTTGATAAATAGACACCATTTTTTATTAAAACACTGGCAATATAATTAAGCTTATGAGCAAAAACGTGACCGATAAAGTTAGGTTGTGGGCTATTCATCTGAGGCATATATTTTCAATTATGGCCAAAATTAATATATTCAACCATCAAAATGGCCGCTTATCAATCGATTTTGACCGATTCTCACCTTACCATCAATTTTTCAGTAGACTATATTTTATGGTGAGGAAAGTAAGGTAGATAAAGAAGTATTCATCTATAACACTAAAAAAAGTGGATTAAATATTTGGCTTTAGCCATTTTTCGTCTTTATCTTCATCGTTGAGTATTGAATAGAAAGTAAACACTTATAAGTAATGACAATGTCTATTCATTCTCCCAATTTTCACTGTTTAAACCCCGTTAGGAGAAATTATGTCTAAACCTTGGTTAAAGAATTACCCGAGTAATGTTACCGATAACGTTAATATGAATAGCTACACTTCGATGTTGGATATATTCCATCAAAGCTGTGCTAAGTATAAAAATAATTTAGCATTTAGCCACTTTGATGATGAGTTTACGTTTGATAATGTTGATTGCTTATCGAGGGATTTTGCTGCCTATTTGCAAACAGAATTAAAAGTAGGCAAAGGTGATCGCGTTGCGTTAATGTGTCCAAATATTTTAAGTTTTCCTATAGCAATGTGGGGTATTATCCGAGTAGGTGCTGTGCAGGTTAATGTCAATCCGATGTATACCGCTCGAGAATTAAAGCATCAGCTTAATGATGCTCAGGTGGATACCATTATTATATTTTCACCTTCAACAAATATATTGGCAGAGGTTATCGAACAGACATCTATTAAAAATATTATTACGGTTGATCTAAATGAATTATCTGATCATATTAAATCTTCTGCGGAGATAGATGCTCGTTTAACTCAAACAACCTCTTTTGCTCAAACATTAAAAAAAGGTCATGAGTATTCTTTAGAAGAACCTGAATTATCATGTGACGATCTATTATTTTTACAATACACAGGTGGTACTACAGGTATTTCTAAAGGGGCAATGCTTACTCATGGCAATGTCATAGCTAATATTCTACAGTTTCAAGAATTTGTTAAAAGCGATATAGAGTATGGCAAAGAAGTCGTGATGACTGTGATACCTATGTATCATATTTTTGCGCTAACGGTGAACACACTCTGCTACTTTTTCTTTGGTGCTAAGAATATTCTAATCTCTAATGCTAGGGATATTGAAACACTTATTGATACTTGGCGACAAAATAAAATCACTTTTTTTACTGGAGTAAATACCTTATTTAATGGGTTATTACACACACCTTCCTTTTTAGAACTTGATTTTTCAAGTCTAAAGCTTGTTGTTGGAGGAGGAGCTTCAGTACAGGAAGCTGTTGCGAATAGATGGCAAGAAGTAACAGGTTCTGCTTTAAATGAAGGTTATGGTTTATCTGAAACATCGCCAGTACTAACACTAAATATGGGTGATAGTATTGATAAGGTTAGGGGAATTGGTATACCGCTTCCTGCTACTGATATTAGTATCCGAGATGATTTTAATAACATTTTACCGCAAGGAGAATCAGGTGAATTGTGCGCTAAAGGGCCACAAGTAATGGCGGGCTATTGGAATAATAGCTCAGCAACAAAAGAAGCGATGACTGATGATGGATACTTTAAAACGGGTGATATTGCTGTGTTAGATGAACAAGGATATTTTCATATTGTTGATCGTAAAAAGGATATGGTTAACGTTTCTGGCTTTAATGTTTATCCCAATGAAATTGAAGCCGAAGTAGCAAACATGTCAGGTGTTTTGGAGTCGGCTTGTATTGGTGTAAATGATGAAAGTACTGGAGAAGCGTTAAAGTTATTTATTGTGAAAAAAGAGCCACAACTCACAGAACAAGATGTTATAGCATTTTGTAGAAAACAATTAACAGGCTATAAAGTGCCTAAATCAATATGTTTTATTGATAATATCCCTAAATCTACTGTGGGAAAAATATTAAGGCGAGAACTAAGGTAAAAGTTGAGCATAAATACTTATAATCGTTATCCGTATTGCTGAGCAAGTTAATACAGTTAACGGTTCACTATTTTTGAAATCAGTTGTTTTATACCACGTGGCAAAAGAATGGAATGAACTAGGATTATGCAGTTGCTTTTATAACGACAAAATGAAAATCATCTTAATAACTTAATATTTTGTACATTTCTAAAGGTACAATTAGTTATTATTGAATATAGTACCTGTCTCTTATACACATCTGACGCTGCCGACGAAGAGGATAGTGTAGAT
>CAJXUT010000310.1 GCA_913061365.1 uncultured Colwellia sp. | reverse complement strand
ACGAGATTCCTCTACGTCTCGTGGGCTCGGAGATGTGTATAAGAGACAGTCTTTGTAGTTATAAAGAAATTAGCTAAAACAAGAATCAAACGCTGCTAAGCAAAAACGTCAACACCAAATAGTTGTTGTACTGATTCTCGTTGGGCTAAATTACCAACAGTTTGATAACTCGCCACAGCTGTTTCATTTTTAGGGGAAGGCTTGTCTTTAGCTGAAAAGTTAGTGCTACTACTATTGTTATTAAAAGACGATTTAGCTGCATCTATTTCGAACTGACTTTTTTCAAAAAGAGCGATGGCTTGTTGATCTACAACCACTCCTTTATCAGCTTGCTTATTTAATGACTTTTCTTGCTCAGCTTTTGAAACATCAGGTTCTACAGAGCGCACCAAGGGTTTTCTTGATGTGTTCGTTTGATTATTCAGGCCAAAAAGTGAATTTTGACTCGATGTGCTAGAAATATTCATTTAACAAATTTAACAAATTATTCTCTTCCCGGCAATTTTTTCCATGATACAGTATCACGAACATAAACAGGTTGTGCTTCTTCAGCAGCAACTCCTTTACCCTGTTCTAATGAAACGATACCAATAGCTAACATTGCCTCAGCACTTGGGAATAAAATTTCAGGTGTACCATCATTGCTTTTTAATGGTGATAATTGCTTTTCATAAGCATCCCATGCAGTACCCACACCGTACTCAGTTTTGTTAACAATTTCTGATAGATTTTGCGCTAATTGTTCTGGCGCTATAACAGTCTCTGCACACTGAGGCTGCATAATGTTATTTTTATCAAGTGTAAAATAGCAGTTATATATTTCGCCCATACGCGCGTCAATAGCAGCAATAACCCCGCTACTTTCATCGCCTACTTTCCCTTCCATATAAGCTAATTGTGCCATTGCTTGCAAGCTTGAAACCCCAAACACAGGTAAATCTGCAGCAAACGCTAAACCTTGCGCAACGCCCACGCCAATTCTAACACCGGTAAAACTTCCGGGGCCACGGCCAAAAATCAAACCGTCACATTGAGATATTTTTATACCTGCCTCAGCTAACAACTCGTCAACCATTGGTAATAGTTGCAGACTATGTGATTGTGGGCATAAGTCATAACGGCTATAGATTTTACCGTTTGCTTGTAAAGCAACTGAACATGCTTCAGTTGAGGCATCAATGGCCAAATAATTCACTACTATTTCCTTAAATATATTCGATTAAACCGATAGTTAAAACTACCATTGCAACACGTGTAAATACGGTATGCCTATTATTCTAATTTTCTAAAAACTTAGCAGCCTTCGCTAAATCACGACTTCGCTTCATTTCTGGCAGACTTTTCAAAAAAGTTTGTCCGTAAGGGCGATTAACTAAACGATTATCGCAAATAACCATCACACCTCGATCGCTAACATCTCGAATCAACCTACCTACACCTTGTTTAAGTGCAATGACCGCTTGGGGTAACTGTATTTGAGCAAATGCATCGCCCCCTTGCCTTCTTACATCTTCACAACGTGCTTGTAATAAGGGATCATCCGGAGAGGCAAAAGGCAATTTATCAATAATAACACAGGTAAGCTTATCACCTCTAACATCAATACCTTCCCAGAAACTCGCCGTAGCTAGTAATATTGATTCATCATTTTCAATAAATTGGTCAAGCAATACCCGCTTTGCCATTTGCCCCTGAACTAAGAGGGGATTATCTATGCTATCAGCTAGAATTTCTGCAACTTGGTGCATTACTCTATAACTAGTAAACAACATGAAACAAGCACCTTTACTAGCGACAATTAAAGGTATTGCCAACTGTGCCAAATGTGAAGCACGGTTTTTATCATTAACCTCAGGTAAATAACGCGGTACAACTAACTGTGATTGTTGTTGATAATCAAAAGGACTTTCTAATAAAAGTTGGCTAGCACCTTGTAAGCCGAGGTGCTGAGAAAAGTGTTCAAAACTATTATCTACTGCTAACGTTGCTGAGGTAAAAATCCAACCGGCGCCTGACTCTTTTACATAGGCACTAAACTTATCAGCAACGCTCAATGGTGTTTGATGCAAAACAACATGGCGAGGCGTGGTTTCATACCAAAAGCTCATATTATTTATCTCTACATTCGCCATTACATCGTATTGGGTTAGCAAAAATACAGCGCGATCAAAGCAATTATCAATCGCTTCATTACGCGAAACACATAGTTTGATGACTTGGTATAAAAAATCTAAATCAATTTTTAAACGTTTAAATTTTTGTGAAAATTGTTGCTGCTGATTTTTTTCACGCCAATTGCCACGTTCAGGGTCGTAATTAAAAAGCAGTCTAAATTCTTGACAAGTTTTCTGAAGTTTATCTGCGGCTAAGCCTAATTGCTTAACATCTGATAACTTACTTCGATAGACTTGTGCAACATCAGTACATAAATCTACCAATTGCTTTGTAGAAAAGGCTTCACCAAAATAATCACTGGCAATATCTCCTATTTGATGTGCTTCATCAAAAATCATGACCTGAGCTTTTGGAATTAACTCGCCAAAACCTGTATCTTTCAATGCCATATCAGCAAAAAACAAATGATGATTAACCACAATTAAATCTGCATCAATTGCCTTCTGTCTCGCTCTAACTAAATAGCATTGTTCAAAGTCAGGACAGTCTTTTGCTAAGCAATTATCTAAAGTGCTAGTTACATAAGGGAAAACACTTGAATCTTCAGTCACATTAACTAATTCACCAATATCTCCTGTTTGTGTACTATTGGCCCATGTTTTTACTTTAACTAAATCAGTTAAAGTATTGGCATCAAGTTGGCCTCGTGTTTCTTGATATTGTGCCAGTCGATAACGACACAAATAATTAGCACGACCTTTCAATAAAGCTATTTGAGAATTACTGGCTAGTGATTTTTTTACGAGAGGAATATCTTTATGAAAAAGTTGTTCTTGAAGGTTTTTAGTTCCTGTTGAAACAATAATTTTTTTATCATTATCCGCTGACTTTATGCCAAGAAAGGCAGGAATAAGGTAAGCAAAGGTTTTTCCTGTGCCTGTACCTGCTTCAACAATAAGTGATGACTGCTTTTCAATTGCGGTAGCCACACCTAGTGCCATGTCAGTTTGCGCTTGTCTAGGTAAAAAGCCTTCTATCGCTTTAGCTAGCACGCCATTTTGTGAAAAAGCTTGAGCAACAGACGTCATGAATTACGAGTAAAACCAAAAGAGAATTGAGAGAGAAGAGAATTATACTATTTTACTATTAAACATAAAGGTCTAAATGCTTAACTTTTTCTTTAGTTTCAGATATCGACTCAACGTGTGTTTCATCAGCAGCTTCAACTTGTTGCTCAATTAATTCTGTTTCAGCAGCTGCTGAGTTTTCTTGATTTTTCTCTTTGTCATTTTCTTTTTCCCTAAAATAACAATCATGATTTTCAAGGTGATTATGATCTTCTTTTAACTTAGTCGTCCCTGCTTCTTTCAACAAGGCTTTAACTTTTAAAGTTGCCGGTTTAATTGGTGCTTGTACAACCTTTGTTAACTGTGTAGTAAAAATATCCATAGTAGCTCACCGTATAGCTTATGTAGTGCTAATACCCTATTTATCGTCAAATAAAACAAAATCTTTAATTTGAAAACAGAGTAATAACTCTAAGTATGCACCATATACAGATTAGTTATAAAGAATGGTTATTTATTTCTTGCAGCCGAATAACTTTATCAGTACTGTACGTGCATAGAGAATATAAAACATATCTCATGACTTTATTGAGTTTAACATATTATGATTATCAACCTGAATAGCCGACATCATCACCATCATATGGACTAGTCCGTTCAGGTTTGCTTTATAGAAAAGATAAAGAAAAATCACGATGGGCTTGCAGCCTTTCGTGGCTGTCTCTTATACACATCTCCGAGCCCACGAGACGTAGAGGAATCTCGTAT
>CAJXUT010000309.1 GCA_913061365.1 uncultured Colwellia sp. | reverse complement strand
AGATTCCTCTACGTCTCGTGGGCTCGGAGATGTGTATAAGAGACAGATATTAAGTTGCCTGCTGAAATTTGGCGAAGAAATAGTAAAAAAACATCAAAGTTATTAATTCGCGATAAAGAAATTACTGCAATTGCCGTTGATGCTAAATGGGAAACGGCTGATGTAAATGTTAATAATAACTACTGGCCTGCTCGCCCAATTAAATCACGCTTTGAGCTTTATAAGGATAAGAAAGATGACATGATGCGTGATTACAATAAAAAATTGAAATCACTTGATGAAGAAGATAAGGAAAGTACTGATAGCTAATGCTTAACTCTGTTTTAAAAAAAATATTTTTTAGTATTTTGTTATCAGGAGTAGCGGCTTTTGCCGCTGCTCACACTTATTTTTTTGGCATAACAGATATTAATCTGAATACCCAAAATAAGCATATTGAGATTATTCATCAATTTACAGCTCATGATATTGAAAATACACTGGCTGAGTTACACCAAGAACATTTTTCACCTGAACACCCTAAATATAATCAATACATACAAGCGTATTTTGAACAACACTTTATGCTTAAACGTAATGACAAAGTTATTAAGCTAACTTGGTTAGGTTTTGAGGTTAAAAGGGGACAACTTTTTGTATATCAAGAAAGCGAAAATAAGAGTTTTTTAGTAAATTTGGTGGTAAAAAACACCATACTCGTTGATACTTACCCTAAGCAGATAAATACGGTGAATTATAGAGACTTAACTTCACCAAATGCGTTACAAGGCAGTTTAACTTATAGTCAATCACTTCGCATTGCCACAATAGGAAAAAGTGAAGTTGCACTATAAGTAAGGCTAATATTCACTAATTATCACTGTTTGATTTACATTTGTTATAGAAATGTGCAAAATCATATAATAGTAAAATAAATAAGGCTCGGAAAGCTTCATGAAAGTAGAGTTTATCAATCCATTTTTATCATCAATGCTTAATGTCATGTCCACCATGGCTAGAATGGAACTAGTACCTGAAAAACCTAAACTTAAAAAAGATGATATTGCCCAAGGTGATGTATCTGGTCTTATAGGTATGGTCAGCCCAGAAACAAAAGGCTCTTTATCAATTACGTTTGATGCTCCGCTAGCATTAGCAACAATGAAAAGTATGGTCGGTGAAGCCCCTGACGAAGTAAATGAAGAAATTACTGATTTAGTTGGTGAAATCACTAACATGGTAACTGGTGGTGCTAAACGTATGCTTAGCGAAAAAGGCTTTGAATTTGATATGGCAACACCTGTTGTTGTTTCAGGTAAAGACCACACCATACATCACAAATCCAAAGGCCCTATCGTTATTATTTCACTTAGAGGTGAAGCAGGTAGAGCCTATATTGAATTCAGTTTCGACGACTAAAAATTAGCGTTAAGTTAATTTTATCTCATAGTAAATAAGTGAAGTCCACTTAGTAGAACCTTAAATCTACATTATTAGAAAGCTAGTCACTATAAAACAGAATTTACAAATACAGTTAAAGCTCTATTTTTCAATAGAGTTTTAACATCATAACTACCTTTCTCTTAGTTGCTTAGCTGCAACAATCCTATTTTCTAAAGCCAATTTAGTCTCAGACCAAGCTCATGTTTTTAAGCATAGTCAGGATTAACCCATAATCTCTCTTTTAGTATATAACGCTGAGCTCTTTCTAATGAACCCACCGTCCATTCAATTCAATATTGGGTACATTCGGCAAGTGAATATCATATACACCTAGACCTACATGTTTGTTGCTCAAATGCATCAAGTAAAGCCATATTTGAACGAGATTTTTCTAGCGTTACTAAAAATTAAGTATCTTAACAAAGCAATTGCTTATGACAACTAAACGTATTGGCGAGAACAGCATATATAAAGCCTTATATGCTCGTTACCAGCCAGAAAACAAGCTAAAAAATATAATTAAATTATTAATTCAACAGCCTGAAATAACTTTCACAAACTTATATATAAATAAAAAACCACTAATGAAGTTATTTTATTATCCAACTAAATACCATTATATTTTAGTAGCTAATCTTCTTCTAATACATGTGGTCCCGCATAATTATCAAAGCGAGAAAATTGCCCTTGGAAGGTTAAAGGTACGCGACCAATAGGGCCATTACGTTGCTTACCGATAATTATTTCAGCCATGCCTTTGTATTCACTATCATCATGATATACCTCATCACGATAGATAAACATAATTAAATCCGCATCTTGCTCAATTGCGCCAGATTCACGTAAATCTGAGTTGATAGGACGTTTATCAGAACGTTGCTCTAGGCCACGGTTAAGCTGAGAAAGAGCAATTACGGGTACTTGTAACTCTTTTGCTAGTGCTTTTAACGATCGTGAAATTTCAGATATTTCTAAAGTTCGGTTATCAGAAAATTGTGGTGCTCGCATTAATTGTAAGTAATCAATCATGATCATTGAAATACCACCATTATCACGATGGATACGCCTCGCTCTTGAACGAACTTCTGTAGGTGTTAACCCTGCGGCATCATCAATAAACATCTTACCGTTTTCAATTAAAAGCCCCATAGTAGAAGATAAACGAGCCCAATCTTCATCGTCTAATTGACCCGTACGAATTTTAGTTTGATCAATACGTCCTAAAGACGCCAGCATTCTCATCATAATTTGATCTGCAGGCATCTCTAAGCTAAAAATTAATGCGGGTTTATCTTGTGTCATCGCTGCATGTTCAGCTAAGTTCATCGCAAACGTTGTTTTACCCATCGATGGACGAGCAGCAACAATAATTAAATCGGATGGCTGCATACCAGCAGTCATTTTGTCTAAATCAGTAAAACCGCTAGGTACACCTGTAACACCACCAGTGTCCGTAGAGCAAAGCTTTTCAATACGATCGACCGTTTTTTCTAACACGGTATGAATACTTTCAGGACCTTCCGATTTACTCGAACGTTTCTCTGCAATAGCAAAAACTTTAGTTTCAGCAAAATCGAGAAGTTCCGCACTACTTCGCCCTTGCGTATCATATCCCGCTTCAGCAATCTCATTGGCAACACTGATCATTTCACGTGTAACAGCACGCTCGCGAACAATATCAGCATAAGCTGTTATATTGGCTGCACTTGGTGTGTTTTTCATCATCTCAGCAAGATAAACAAAACCACCCGCATCATCGAGTTTTTGATCGTTTTCTAGTGCTTCTGATAAGGTAATTAAATCAACGGGTTCACCTAGTTCAATTAGTGCACCAATAGTTTCAAAAATGAGCCGATGAGAGCGGCTGTAAAAGTCTTCAGCTACCGCTTTTTCTGCCACTCTATCCCACGTTTCATTATCAAGTAATAAACCGCCTAACACAGATTGTTCTGCTTCAAGAGAGTGAGGAGGTGTTTTTAATTCATCAATTTTATTGTCATTGATAAACTGCTTTTCTTTGGCAAATTTACCGAATTTTTTATCTGCCATTTACTTAGCCTTCGAGTGAAAATTTTTAGAAAGGCTAATGTAGCAGAAATAGAGATAAAAATAGAGAGCCGAGTGAAGAAAATTTGTAGCTACTTTAGCTTTATCTCTAAATCTCCGGTTACAATATTAAAAGTATTCTTATACATAGTATTTTTCTACTCGTACTTAAATACTCGTTTATATACTGTAAATACGATAAAAAGCGGCTTGTTATTTTAACTTTGTATAAAAACTAACCAATTGGTTATTTTAGAACATAATAATGATGTTTTTTCTGATTTAACCTTTACATGCGATTTAACTTGGTTATATTGATAGATGTTTAGGTAAATGTCTTTGTTTTATATCGTTTAATTGAATGTATTTACAATACATTCGTTAGCTTAATATTATTTAGTTAATTTCTCTAAGCACTGTAATAATGTAGTAATCAAAATATATTATTCTCCAGAAAGAAGTTAATATCTGTCTCTTATACACATCTGACGCTGCCGACGAAGAGG
>CAJXUT010000308.1 GCA_913061365.1 uncultured Colwellia sp. | reverse complement strand
GGCTCGGAGATGTGTATAAGAGACAGGTTTTTGATATATCCTTTGTTTTGGTAAACCTAATACAGCTTTTTCCTGTATTTAATCCTTCGAGGAGTTCTCCATCAGGATCAATACTCTTTGTATTTGCACAGTACAAACTAACATACCCTTTTTGTGCATTTAAATGAAATAAAGCTATACCGTTAAATTTGAAACATAGCATTTTATACTCAATGCTTTCACTAATACTTGAGTCCTGCTGTAAAATGATACTTCTCAATTCTTGTAGTTTGTCTTTTCGCCAGTCTTTATCTAGAGATTCCATGTAATCTATTGGATTTTTAACATCATATTGCATTGGCGATCACCTCGATGATTTTTTAAAAGGTATTAAAATAAAACAAATTCAAAATTATCATTATTAAGTGATAATCGAAAATTATTTATTGTTTAAAAATGTAATGGAGTTGATCTTTATAGGGTAAAAGCTAGCGATATCATTTACTCATCAGAATTGATGCAAGCTAGTTAGAGAGCAAGCTCTGCTGTTTAACGGCAGAATCACAATGATAGTCTGTTTTATTTAGTAAGAGAGCATTTAATACTATTAATAAGATCTTCTGCTTTATAAGGCTTATATAAAATAGGCCTAATTAAATCAACTTCCTTAGAATCTTTTATGTCTAGGTAGCCGCTGACGAAAAGAAACTTTATTTCAGAGTTAAGTTGCTTTGCTTGTTTAACCAATTCAACACCGCCCATTTCAGGCATAACTACATCCGTAATAATAAAGTCTATGGTTTCATTTTTTACTATTTCTAGTGCTTCGTAAGCATTATTACAGCTGTGAACTTTAAAACCTGCATTAGTGAGAAACTTAGTGTTTAAATAGCTAATGTCAGTTTCATCATCAACAGTTAATATGGTATGTTTTTCAGGTGAAAATTCATCATTTGCTAACTCTGAATTATTAGGATACTTAATTTCATTTTTTGTTTCAGCTCCTTCAGGAAAGTAAACTGAAAAAGTTGTGCCTTCATTGACAGTTGAATGAACCTTAATTGCACCATGGCTTGATTTAACAAAGCCATAACACTGATATAGTCCTAATCCGTTACCTAGTTCTTCCTTTGTTGTGAAAAAAGGATCATAAATTTTTAACAGTGTTTCTTCATCTATTCCACAGCCGGAATCTTCAATTGTTAGTTTTACATAATTTCCGCTAGGCAAATTAAGTAAATTAGCCTCTCTTTTATTTAACGCGACGTTACTTGTTTTAATAGATAATTCACCACCACTTTCCATGGCTTGTAATGCATTAATTGAAAAGTTTAAGAGCATATCTTCAAAAAGTGATTTATCAATTTTTGTGATAAATAAACCTTTCTCTAAATGCAATGTTAGTGAAACTTTAGTTGTGAGCATGGTTTCAAGCATTCTTTGATTGTCTAAAATAATAGTGTTTATACAATATGCTTTAGCTTCACTAGGCTGAGATTTAGAGAAGGTTAATAAACTTTTTGTCAGTTTAGTGCCTCTTTCACAAGCGAGAGAAATACCGGTTAAAAATCTTTGTTCATTTTCATCCGTGACTTTCATTTTCAACAACTCATTGTAACCGACAATAATGCCTAATAAGTTATTAAAATCGTGTGCAATGCCACCTGAAACCTTGCCAAGAGATTCCATTCTAAGCGTGCGGTTAAGCATTTCTTTTTGCTGCTCTACTTCGGTTAAATCTTGGCAATTTGCGATAAAATGAGTTTTATCTCTCTCAATACTTGGAAGTTCAGCAACAGAAATTCTTAAAGGAAAAGTGTAATTATCTTTATGTAAAGCAACAACTTCTCTGCCAAGTCTATTACCAACAAAAGTAGATTCTTTAGATTGTAAATATTTGAACATTTGATGAGAATGATGTTGTGCATGTTTCATTGGCATTAAAATAGAAACATTTTTCCCTAATACTTCTTCTTCACTATAGCCAAATATGGAAGAAGCCTCAGGATTGAAAGTTAAGATAATACCGTTTTCGTCTGTAGTAATAATACCTTCAAGCATGGAAGCAACTATTTGCTCATGCTCAGCAGCTTGCAGATCAATCAACTTTCGTTGTTTTTGTAATTGAGTAATGTCTTCGCCTTTATAAATAAGGCCTATAATATTATTTTTGCTATTTTTGTATGGAGTATAAGTCACCATGAGGTCTCGTTTACCAATAGCTTTGAAGTGCTGTGTTTTCACAAAACTGAGGGTTTTACCTGCTAATACACCATCGATAGATTTTTTTATTTCTTTTTCGAAGTAGTCTTTTCCTAATACCTCTGCAATGCTTTTATTAATCACTTGCTCTTGATCAAGTCCATAGGCATGTAAGTAAGCAGGGTTTACTGTTTTAAAGTGATAATTTGTATCTACAAAGGCAAATAAATCACGAGAGTTTTCAATAATGCCTTTATATTTGGTTAGCTCGTCTATTTTTTTATTTCGTTCACTTAAATCAACAACAAAAACGATATATTCTTTCACGTCGTGTTGAAAAACTGAACCACCAATTAAGATAGGAACATGATAGCCTTTTTTATGAATATAGGCTTTTTCAAATGGTGTCCAATAGCCCTTTACCTCAGCTTCTGCCATAGCAGCTTCACCAAGGTGATGAAATTCGGGTGGTGTCAGATTTAACCAGTCAATGCTACCTGCACTAAGCTCTTCTTTAGTGTAGCCAATCATATTGAGTAGTGCTTCATTAGCATCGATCACTTTACCGCTATCATCTGAATGTATGATTCCGATAAACTTTGATTCTTTCCATCGTTTAAAGCGTTTTACTTCGGCTAAAAGTACAATGTTGGTTTGTGTTATTTTTTGAATAGAATTGCATAAATAGCTTTTAGAATAGAGAGATGGCGGCGTGATAGAATTAAAAGCATTGCCCAGTTTGTCAATTTCATTGGTAAACGAGTTGGGTGTTTTTATTTGAGCGTCTCCCTCCTGAATTAAATCGGCAATACTTGCTAAGGTATACGCTGGTTCAGGTAATTTTCTACTCAAATAAATGACGATGATAATAAAAGCGATAACATATATTAATGTAAATATAACAAGCAAAGTGTTAAGAGAGTTTATTTGTTGAAAGACTTCATCATGATCAATTTTTATTATCATTCCCCAGTGGGTTTCAGGGATGTGTTTTGATATCGCAAGTACAGATACCTGTCGGTAGTCAATGTAACGGTTTACTATGGTCGGCTTATTATTTATTGCGAAGATGATAGGGTGAGTTTGATTGTTTTTGTCAACAATGTCTCGTAAAGAGAAGCTGCTCTTATGACGAGCAGCTATCAAAAACTGGTTATGGCCTGTTTTATTTTCAGCGGCTAACAATGTTTCACCAGTTTTACCCAAACCATTATAATTACGAATAATAGAAGTCAATTCAGAACCGTTAAACACTATCGAAATATAGCCAATAAGCTTGTTGTTGAAAAATAAGGGGTCAACTATTTCAATGCTTATTGGTTGATTCTCTTTGTGGTGTATCTCAAAATTAAATGTATTTTTTTTGAAAATATTATGCTCTTTAGAGCGTTGGTCATTTGAACGTAAGGTACTATCAATAGTTGAATATAAAACATTTTTTTTGGTTGAGTAAATTGTGATATTTTCAATACTGTTAACGCCATTGAAAATAGCAGTAATAACTTTTGAAATGTTATTCTGATTATTTGTTGAATGTGATGAATCAGCTACTATCTTTTTCAGTTGGACATTGGCTGCAATTAAACGGACAGATTCTTGTTTATGATTTAAAAATTGTTGTATTCGTTCTTGCTGAATACTAGCTATAGCACTTAGCTTTTTAATTGCATTACTATCGATTGTTTCTTTTTGAAAAGATATCAGCACATGACTAAGAATTAGGGGAATGATTGAAAATAGAAAGAGTACAATCATTAATAGTTTTTTGGCTTGCATTAATATTCCATTGAAACTCTGTCTCTTATACACATCTGACGCTGCCGACGAAGAGGA
>CAJXUT010000307.1 GCA_913061365.1 uncultured Colwellia sp. | reverse complement strand
CTATCCTCTTCGTCGGCAGCGTCAGATGTGTATAAGAGACAGGAACAAACAGATTTAGTAAAAGTTACATAGGTTTTCTAATCGCCAACGTTTATGCATATATTAAACATCCACTTTAATTACAGTCTGTATTTGAAATAAATGCTGTTACTAAATCACTTTTAGTAATTAGTAACTACAGAAATTATTATTGATTAATTTATTGAATATAGAGAGAGCGATAATTTTTTGTGTATATCATTGTTAGGTATGCTGATAATTCGAGGATGAAAATATTAATAGTGATATTAACTGTTGTTATTGTGACTTCTTACATTAATAACGAGTAGATAAATATAAATTTAAGGAAATCTAATGGACTCAATACTTGTTATCATTGCCATATCACTGGCACTGGCAAGCGTCTTAAATATAGTACTAACAAAATTTTCTATATCTCACATTATTGGCTACATTATTACAGGTGTGGCGGTTAGTACTTTTTTTGATTTTAACGGCAGTAAAGATCTTAATTCACTCGAACTAATTGGTGAGTTTGGTATTGTTTTCCTCATGTTTACTATTGGCTTAGAAATGTCTTACTCTAAGCTAGATAAGTTGAAATACCTGATATTTGTCAATGGCTTTATGCAAATGGCATTTAGCTCAATCGCGGTGTTTTTAATCGCTTCTTATGTCTTTTCTCTTGATGGTACATCATCTTTAGTTATTTCACTTGCTTTTAGTTTATCGTCGACGGCTATTGTTCTACCTTACTTAAAAAAATCAAAAGACATTGTTACGCCTTATGGTGAAAAGTCTATGGCGATTTTAGTATTTCAAGACCTCGCTGTAATTCCTATTTTATTGTTAATGGGTTTTTTAGCTAATAATGAATTATCGATGGGGGATATATTATTAAATACAGTATTTTATGCTGCGGTTATTATTCTTTTTATGTTCACCATAGGAAAAAAAATAATAGAGTGGTTACTACACTTTTCAGCTAATGCAAAAATGGAAGAGTTATTTTTAAGTTCAGTTTTTACCATTGTTATTTGTGCGTCTCTACTGGCTCATGAAATTGGATTTACCTATTCTTTAGGGGCTTTTATTGCAGGAATGATTATTGCTGAAACGAACTTTCATATAAAAGTAGAATCGGATATTTCCTCTTATAAGGATTTATTGTTAGGAGCCTTTTTCTTTTCAATTGGCACAAAAATAGATATTTATTATTTTGCCACTAACTTGTATTTAGTGCTCGGTGTTCTTGTGCTTGTTATGGCAATAAAGGCGATTTTCATCTATTTTATTATTCGTCAAAAGTCGAATAAGAGTGATTCTACAAAATCTTCATTGGCGCTATGTCAAATTGGTGAGTTTTCTTTTGCAATTTTTGCCTTGGCAATTAACCAAAATATTATACAAAGTGAATTAGGTAATTTTTTAATATTGATCACCGTACTATCTATGTTGTTAACACCTTTCATTGTGAATAATATCTACAAAATTGCTTCAATATTTGTGGTCGAGTTCTTTGAAGCTGATAAAATATCACCAGTAGATTTAAGTAATCATACCGTGGTTTGCGGATTTGACATTTTGGGTCGAATTGTAGCGAAAGAGCTAACGAAGAATGAAGTTATCTTTTTGATTATTTCAGACAATTTACAACATGTATTAAAGGCAAGGGAGCTAGGATATAAGGCTTATTTTGGGCATTTAGATAAATATCCAGTATTAGAATCACTTAAAGTGGAACAATCTAATAGTATAATTGTTACAGCTAATTCATTAAAAAATAAGCATATAATATGTGAGGCGGTTTTAGAGTATCATCCAGAGGCAAGTCTAATTGTAAAAATTAATTCTTTGGAAGAAAAGGTTGCTCTGTCGAACCTTAAAATAAAATCTTTTGTACATGCACAACATGAAACTGCTGTCTTATTAGTAAAGCATTGTTTGGATTAATGATTATTCAAAGAGAAGTGAGTATTTATTAGAGGCAATATTAACTTATACCCTGTAAATATATGAATGATTAACGAATATTGTATTACTTTTTAACTAAAATAATTTTCCGTTGTTTATATAAGTATAAATACTCTTGAATTTCACGAAAGTCTTTTAAATTATTCCTAAATCTATGCAGGTTTTATTTTATGCATCTATCTAGCTTTGGGGGCGAAAGCGAGATAGAACTAACACTCTATTTTATCTGGATTTTAAAAAAGGAGAATTACCGCTTTGGTGGTATTGTTCACACTTAGGATGAACGACTTACGGGTAAGAAGCCGTCATCAAAAGTTCTATATACTATTCTTCGGGGAACTTCCGCTTTCGTATCTTTGTCAACATTGGCTAGTGAGCATTAGAGACTTCTCTAGCTAGCCAAAAGCTGACATTAAGCTATTTTAAAGAGGTTTACTACTTAGTATAAAAGTAGTGTAAAGTTGAATAGATAGCGAGACGAAAAATACACTACCAAAAAACAGGTGTTTTTGTGAACTTATATAGAATACTTTTCTCTTTTTTATTCCTATTTTTTAATGCATTTGTGTATTCAGCAGAGCTACAAAAAATAAAGCTTCAATTACAGTGGAAACATCAATTTGAATTTGCAGGTTTTTATGCTGCAAAAGAAAACGGCTACTATAAAGAAAGTGGCATGGATGTGTCATTTATTGAATATAAGGTAAATGATAATCTAGTCTCAAAAGTGATTAATAACGAAGCTGATTTTGGTCTAACTTATTCATCTTTAATTGCAGAATATCTAGATAATAGACCAGTCCAATTTATTGCAAATTACTTTAAACAATCACCCTTAGTTCTTATTACACAAAAAGAAATTAAAACCCCATCAAGTCTTAAAGGTAAGGATGTGATGGGAGTGTCAGAGAATATTGATGTAATAACATTAAAACTGATGCTAAAGAAATTTGGGGTGGAAGTTGATGAAGTTAATAATATAGAGACTTCTTTTGAGATAAAAGATTTTATCAATAAAAAAGTAGATGCCATGGCAGTTTTTACAACGAATGAAATCTATGAATTAGACAAGTTAGGGATTAAATATAATATTTTCAATCCTTCTGTTTATGGTCATGAATTTTATGATTTAAATCTTTTTACTTCAAATCATTTTTTAGATAACAATCCAGCCCTTGTTGATCGTTTCAGAAAGGCTTCTAATAAAGGCTGGAAATATGCCCTAGAAAATAAAAATGAAATTGTAGACGTTATTTTAGAGAAATATAATACTCAAAATAAAACAAAAGAAGCTTTATTATTTGAAGCTAACCAAATTGAGCATTTGATGTTATCAAAGGTTCACCCAATAGGAAGTATAGATAAAAATAGAGTACAACTAATTGCAAATAATTTTATTGAAAGTGGTTATGTTGAAAATGATGAATTAGATAATATCGATGAGTTTATTTTTCAACAAAACAAGTTAACGCTTCTAGAAGATGAATTAACTTTTATAAAACAAAATCCTATTATTAAAATTGGATCGGGTGAAACGTTTGCACCTTTTATATTCAAAAACTCGAAAGGTGAAATCTCAGGATTTGATAGAGATATTGCCGATATTATAGAAAACAAAACTGGTTTGAAAATTGAATTTGAACTAGGGATATGGAGTGATATACAACAAAGGTCTTTAAAAGGAGAGTTTGAAGTTTTATCTCCAGTGGTAATAACAAAAAAAAGAGAGAAGAATTATAATTTTTCAGCGCCTTATTTAAGTTATACGTCAATTGTCATTGTAAATAGATCTAACCCCAAAAAGATATTTAAAAAATCTGATACAGAAAATAAGAGAGTCTCAATTCAAAAAGATAATCAAATTTTTGAGGCGTTAGCAAAATCATTGCCCAATGTTGAAATAGTTTATTACGATAGTTTGTATGAAGTAATAAATGCAGTTGTAAAAAATGAAGTAGATTTTACCATCTTAGATGAATCAATTTTCTATATTACAGATAACCTAGGAACTGTCTCTTATACACATCTGACGCTGCCGACGAAGAGGATAG
>CAJXUT010000306.1 GCA_913061365.1 uncultured Colwellia sp. | reverse complement strand
ACTATCCTCTTCGTCGGCAGCGTCAGATGTGTATAAGAGACAGATCAGAAAATGGTGCTTGAACAATTAAAAGTGAAGCGATAACAACTAAAGAAGTTGATAATTTTTTCAACATAAATCTGTTAAACATAACTATTTCCCTCCATCCATTTTAAAGTCTAGTTGAACACTCAACCCTGGTTGTTTCATAGGTTTACCATCAACAACTTTTGGTTTATATTTCCACTTTCTCAGTGCGCGCTTAGCTTCTTTATTGAACAATCGTTTAGGTTTAGCTTCAATAACTTTAACGTCTTCAACTCCACCAATTTCATTGATTGTAAATGAAAGTTTAACCCAACCTTCTTTACCATCACGAGCTGCTTGAATAGGGTATTTAGGCTCTATTCTAACAATCGGTGTTGCTTCACCATCTCGTCCAAAGCCGGCCCCTGGAGCAGATAATCCTGTTGATGCGCCAGATAATTGAACTCCTGGCATATTAAATTGTAACCCACTGCTGTCGTTGCTAGCTTCTGGCTCCGGTGGAGCTTGCTTAGGCGGAGCTTTAGGCGGCGGCGGCGGCGGCGGCGGTACACGTCGACGAGTCTCAGCTGCAGACTTCGGCGGCGTAGTGTTCACCTCTACGATTATATTTTCTTGTGCTTCATCCTTACTTCTATCACCACTAGAAACTAGAAAAGCCATAAAAGCAAATAAACCAAAGGTAACCGCAGCGCCTAGTAGTATTGATACTAAAAAGCGAACCATAACTTACCCCTTCGCAGCAGCAATGGAAATTCTAAGACCACTTCCTGCTTCTTTAATTGCATCCATTACTTTAACAACAACACCATGCTTAGCATCTTTGTCAGCTTGAATGATAACAACATCAGTTGGCTGTTCTGCAAGTAATTTTTCAATCCTTGCACCAACTCGTTCTACATCAACTCGGCCTTTATCTAACCAAATTTCACCATTATCTTTAATTGCAACAAAGATATTGGCATTCTTTTGCTTAGTTTGTTGTGCCGCTTTAGGTTTGTTTACTTCAATACCAGCTTCTTTAACAAAAGAAGTGGTTACAATGAAGAAGATCAGCATGATAAATACGATATCTAACATCGGTGTCATATCAATTACTGCTTCTTCGTCCTCACGAATTTTTTTACGTGCCATGAAAATATCTCTCTAGTGATGAGGTAAACTGTCGACCAGTTTAGCCTTTGCTAGTTTAACTTGAGCGTCTAGTCTTGAACTAAAAAACACGCCTGATAATGCTGCTACCATACCCGCCATTGTCGGAATTGTAGCTTGCGATATACCTGCGGCCATTAGACGTGGGTTACCTGTACCTTGCTGTGCCATAGTTTCAAACACACCAATCATACCGGTTACTGTTCCCAACAATCCGATTAATGGGCACATTGCCACTAATGTTCTGATGGTGAACATACGCTGTTCAAGCAGTTCATTTGCTTCGGAAATCCAAGTCTCTCTAATTCGATGTGCATACCAAGACGTAGTGTCTGAGCGTGCATCCCAACGGGCTACAATATCTTTTTTCATCGCTGGGTAGACTGATGATAAGAACCAATAACGTTCGATCATCATAATCCACATCAATAAGAGTGCGAAAGCAACAACATAAAGTACGTTACCGCCGGTCGCAATAAAACCCCTGACAGATTCCCAAAGCTCTATCAGGAATAACATTATTTAGACTCCTTCTCTGCAATCGCAGCGATTAACCCTGCACTTTGCTCATCTAGCTTTTGCAGAACGCCTTTTGCTTTACCTGCAACAATAGAGTGGATAAGAATTAGTGGTAATGCACAAATCAAACCTAATGCAGTAGTAACTAATGCTAGTGAGATGTTGCCAGCCATGATTTTCGGGTCACCTGTACCAAATAAGGTAATTGTTTGGAAGGTCATAATCATGCCGATAACCGTACCTAATAGACCCATTAATGGAGCAATAGCAGCAAACATTTTGATTAAGTTAATGCCTCTATCAACTTTAGGTATTTCACGTAAAATACCTTCATCAAGTTTTAACTCTAATGTTTCAGCATCAACAGCTTTATTATCATGATAAATTTGCAGTAAACGACCTAGTGGGTTATTAGCATTTGGTGTATCAAGATTTTTCTCTTGTGTTTTAATTTTCGCACTAGTTGCCGTTAAATCAATAAAACGTACTAAGGCAATAATAAGACCAATGATTAAAAGAGCGGTAATAGCATAACCAACTTCTTTACCTTCATGGAAGAACTCTTCAAGTGTTTTCTTGCGTGTTTCTAGAGACAAGATACCACCACGTGAAGGATCCACATAAACAGCACTATATCCAGAAGTACTGTTAAAGAAGCTAGAAGCGGTGTCAGCAATATAGCCTGCAGGTTGCTTAGGTAAAGGTTGAACTTGACCTACTTCATCGTTATAGGTTAAGTAGCCATTGGCCGATACAAGGTTAAATGTACCAATACGTGTAATTGATTCGGTAGACTTTGAACCATCTAAGTTTGTGATTTCGGCACTGAATTTAGAGATTTTTCCTGATTGAGTCATTTCTGTTTGTAGAGAAAACCATAACTCTTCAAGATCTTCTAAAGCAGGAATCGCTTTTGCATTAGCTATACGATTTAGTGCTTCTCCACGACCTGGAAACTCAGCGCTTACAATTGAAGTTGCAATTTGACCGTAAGCTCCTGCTGCTGCTGCACGAGAAACACCAAACATTTCACCTAAAGTTCCAGTAGCATTGTCTAATTCTACTTCTTTTTGCGCTAACGTAATTTCATTAGCTGCATATTCTTTAGTTAATCGCTTGTTTCGAGCTTCTTGATTCGCTAGTTCTTTTATCGCTTTATTTAATAATGCTTTTTTATCAGCACGTGCACTTTTAAATTCAGCCTCACGTTTTTTATCAAGTTTAGCTTCTGATACACGATCAGCTTTAACTTGTTTAAGTAAATCATCTAACTGGTTTGCTTGTGTTGTAGCTACAAAGCCAGTAGTCATCATTGCGGCAAGTGCTACAAAATTAATAATTTTCTTCATTATTTTGCTCCTGCTGCAAATACTGGTAATTTAGTTAGATCCATTGGAAGTTGCTTACGCGCCATAGCGATAGCATCTTTAATAGGCTTTAAATATTCATCACCTAACTCTTCCCATGCACGACTTTCATTATTCCATAACCAAGAGTGCTTTCCATCTAATGATTGTGCTACGAATGCGATGCGTCCCATGTGAACAAAATCAGCAGTCAGTGTTGTACCACCAAAATCAATTTCTGCTTGATAAGCATCAAAAATAGTACCATAGCCAGCTTCAATTTCGTACGCTTCAAGTACTAAACGAAATTGTTCAGAAGTTGTTACGTTTGAATTACTCATAACGTCACGTAAATTAGCTAAGCGCTCTTTACGACGTTCAATATTCATCGGTACATCTAATTCAATAAATGTCTCTAAGGTATCTATCATCTTGTACATTAACGGTACAACACCTTGTTTGACTTTATCGATACCATCAATTTGTTTTTGTAATGATGCGATATTTGCTTTTTGATCATCGACCATACGCTGTACATGATCGTTGTAACCACGAAGCACATCACCTTCATCTACCGTATTACGATATTCTGCAAGAAGATCTTGAGTTTGCTCGTATATACTGTCAATTTTAGTTTGTGATTTTGCTGATTGTTTAAAAATTTTAGCTTCAGCACTTTGAAGATCTGTTAAGACATTTGCAGTAGCGATATTACTGCTAGCTAATGCCAGTGCGCCAACCATTGCCGTAGCGATGAGGCTCTTATTACTTACTTTGGACATAGTTCCCAACCAATTGCTATTTAAATTTTGATAACAAACATTTTTGTTACCGTAAATATAAAAATCTATCGTTTTTTTATGTGTACTTTTTTATGTATTTTTTATATATAAAACTTACAAATAATCCCAAATGCTAAGCTAGCTAATTAGGATAAATGTAATTGTTCACTGTAGTAACTGTCTCTTATACACATCTCCGAGCCCA
>CAJXUT010000305.1 GCA_913061365.1 uncultured Colwellia sp. | reverse complement strand
CAGCCTCAACAGCCTCAACAGCCTCAACAGCCTCAACAGCCTCAACAGCCTCAACAGCCTCAACCTCTGCTTTATTCTCCGCTTTTTCAGCTGTTTGGTTAGCTATTTCGGTCTCTTGTTTCTTTAAGGCAGCCGCTTCTTTTCTTTTTAGTATAGCAGCTTGCTGTTTAGCCTCTTCTGCAGCTTTTGCTTTTAGCGCTACTAATTTTTGTTCAGCTTCATGTTTTTGTTGTGCTTTCAATGCTAATGCTCTTTCAGCTGCATGTTTACTTTCTATTTGTAGCACGGCTTCTTTATAAGCTTCTAGTCGAACTAATTCTATATTTTTACTTTGTAGTTCTTTATTGAGTTCAGAATTTTCAATCACTAATGCATCATACTTTTCATTTAAATTAACTAGCTGGTTTTTAAATTCGGCACGAAGCGCTTTTGTTGCTTCAGAAGATTGGTTATTGTCACTTTGTAGTGCTAGCACCGTAGCACTTGCGGTTGTTAACTTTGATCTTGTAATCCCTGCTTTTAGCGCAATTGACTCAACTTGTTTTGTTACAGATAGATTACGTACATCATTGGCTTCTAGAGAGGTACTAATAGTGTGTAATAACGTTTCTTTAGCAAGTAAATATTGTTCATACAGTTTTTCTTTTGTATTTTGAAGTGCATTGACTTCTTTAGCTATATGATACAAATGAGCAAGTTCAAATTCAGCCAACTCTACTGCAGTTTTTATCTCTTGAGTTGCACGTGGAGTAGCAGAGATGATTGCATTGGCATTCTCTCTTGCTGTTAATAATTGTTGATGGCTAATAGGGACATATTTAGCTAAACGTTTTTTCTTGATGTGAGCAATATCTTTATCAAGTTGACTCAAAGCATTTATTCGTACAGTTCGTACTTCTAGTGCTTGCATATCAGCAAGTAATTTAGGCTGTTTTTCTTGTGCTTTAGTTACTTCACCATCATCAATATACTCTACTAAATCATTAATTCTTAAATTGATTTTCTTATAATCGTTAGCATAAATTTTTGGAGTTCCAATATTTTTTAACAACGTTTTTTGGCTAAAAGTTTCTGCTAGGGTAGTTTCTGCAGTATCTTTTATGCTGTATGCAAATTTTAATTTTTGATTAGCAAGGGCTATGTAATTCATTATTTCTTGCTTGGCTTCTTGATACTGCTCGGTGTCACTTTGAAATACATTTAAAGATGAAGCACCATTTCTGCCTATGTCCATATATTCTTCAGTTGCATTATCAAACTCTTCATTGGCTTGTTTAAAGCTGTTAGGAGCAAAGTAAGCAAGTTGTTCCTCTCTTGCTTGGTTTATATCTTGTTTTAACTTATCAAGTAATACTTTTGCTTCAACAAAATATTGTGTTTGTTGATTTACTTCCATACTTTTAGTTATGGGTGGTGTATCAGTTGATTGACATGCAGTTAAAAGTGAGAGCCCTATACAAGCAAGACAGAACGAGATGGATTTCATTGAAGGTCCTTTTAGGAGAATTCCGTACAAAAATATAAACTTTGCGAAGTATAACGTAAATCTAATTCAACTATCAAAAACAAACGTCTTTGTTATCTTAGAAAAAGATCTTATCAATACTTGATGTAAACTTGGAATAAAAGATGTTTACTGGGTAGGGTTAAACTCGATATTTAATAAGTTTACAGAATAATAATCACATATGAACTCAATCATTAAATAGCTTTGTAAATAATCAAATAATAGTTGTTAGTTAATTGCTGAGTAATTAAGACACAGTAATGCTATATAAAGTGACTCATCACTTTCGGTTGATTATTTTTCATTGAAAAAGTTATCTACAAAGAAGTTTAATTTATCTTGAACAAGGTCATAAGTGCTATCGATATCAGTTTCAACCTTGCCCTCAAGTACTGATAAGCTCTCGAGAATATCACGAGCATCGTTAAACCCTATTTCTATACCGCTTTTAATTGTTGACATAAATGTGTCTAAAGATTCCTCAGCGGATAAGTCTGAGTTCTGTTGCTGGAAGGCTTGATAAAATCCTGTTGCGAAATTGACAATTCTTGTTGCGGTAGCTTCAGGAGATACATCTATTTTCTGCTCATAAGCTTTTTGAATTGGTTGAGATTCTTGCGTGGGATCAAGGGCTTCATTTATGGCACTTAATGCGGTTTTGTAGAGTAAAGCCATAGGCTCATTACCCATTTTTAAACTAACTTCTAATTGTGAGCGAACAATTGCGTTATTTTGATCTTTTTTATTTTGACCATAATCGTACGTGGTTGTAGTTTGTTTTGGTTGCTGTGTTTGAGCTAATTGAGGTTTTTCGTTGATATCATTAATGGGCATAATGTATCTCTACTTTACTGACTATTATTACAACAATAGCTAATTAGTCGCAAAATTGATATTAATATGGTGAGTTATTTACTATGGCATAATCAAGCAATAAGGTAATGTACATAAAATTGCTAGTAGATAGGAAATTAGGTTAGTTTAAGGTGTGTGGGTTAGTTGATAAACTTAGTAAGAAACCTTTCAATTAGATTTTCTTACTAAGTTCTGATGATAAATAGCTTATTAATCTTTTAAATGATGGAAGTCTATTTCTTCAATTTTATTACCTGCATTTTCGTCTAAAAACATTTCATTATTGAACTGTTGTTCAGACTTCGCCACTACAATGCTTACCATGCTATCGCCAGTTACGTTAACAGCCGTTCGTGTCATATCAAGTAACCTATCTACACCAATAATTAACGCAATACCTTCTACAGGTAAGCCAACTTGATCTAGTACCATGGCTAACATGATTAAGCCAACACCGGGAACACCAGCAGTACCAATAGAGGCCAGTGTTGCTGTAAGAATAACAGTAACATAATCAGCTAAGGTTAAATCTTGACTGAAAACTTGCGCTATAAATACGGTGGCAACACCCTGCATAATTGCTGTGCCGTCCATATTAATGGTAGCACCTAGTGGTACAGTAAAGGATGCGATTGAGTTATCAACGCCCATTTTTTTTGTTGATGTTTCCAAGGTAACTGGAATCGTTGCATTAGAGCTAGCTGTAGAAAAGGCAAAAATGGCAGCATCACGCATTTTCTTTAAGAAAATAACAGGGTTTAAACCCGTAAGTAATTTTAATATAACGGGATAAGTTACCAAGGCGTGAATAAGTAAAACAGCCAGAACTACTAAAAAGTAAACAATTAAATTGCCAAAGGTCTCAAGAGATACTGTAGTAAATAAAGAGGCAAGCAATGCAAATACGCCGTATGGCGCTAAGTTCATTAGAATAGTAACCAGACGCATTATTACTTCACTTAAATCTTCAAAAATACTAGCGATGCGTTCGCCTGCTTTTCCTGATAAAGCGATGGCTATTCCAAAGAGTAAAGCAAAAACAATTATTTGTAGCATATTTCCTTGAGCAAAAGCTTCAAAAGGGTTTGTCGGAAACATTTGAATAATTACTTGCGCAAGAGAAGGAGCTTCTCTAGTGGTGAAGCTGCTGTTAGCTGACATGCCAACCCCCTCACCAGGACCAATAATTATTGCAATAAATATTGCAAAGCTAATGGCTATTGCTGTTGTCAGTAGATATAAACCAATAGCTTTACCGCCAATACGTCCTAACTTAGTAGTATCTTGTAGTGAACAAACACCGCAAACCAGTGAAACAAAAACTAAGGGCACAACAAGCATTCTTAAGCTCGCCATAAATATTTGACCAATAACTTCAAACACGCCATCAACTAAAAAGCTTTGCAGCGATACTTCAAATAATAATACGTTAAAAACTAAATCTTGGCCGTTTGGCATAAGCCATTGTAAAAATGTGCCTAAGACAATACCTGCAACCATGCCGATAATAATTCTAGTGGTTAAACTAGTTTTTTTGGGGGTAAGGGAATTCTCTGTTTTTGTCATATGAAGAAAAGGGATGTTGTTAATATAATTATATCCGTAAGACTAGCAATAAACAGAACAAGAAAAAACAGTTTTGCAAATTTTAGGTTTAATTTAAGGATATAAGT
>CAJXUT010000304.1 GCA_913061365.1 uncultured Colwellia sp. | reverse complement strand
GATGTGTATAAGAGACAGAGTAAGTACTTTTCTACGTTAGTTTTCAATAATGGGCCAATAACGTGATCAATATTCGATGTAATAAATTGTGCTTCTAGGGTATTCCAATCTAACTTATTGCTATCAATAAAGTTAATTTTATTAGCGCTGTCACTTTTATAAGCAGATAAAATACCCTGTTGTATTGCTAAACCAGCATTTTTATTTTTGCCACTTAGTGGTAGTAAAACAGCAATATTCTCAATATTTGCTTCTGATAGCGTTAATGTTCTCAAATGGTCGATAACGTGCGTAGCAGGATGGGTAGGGTACTGCTGTTGCCATAAGTCTAAGTAATGAGAAAACTGAACATTTTTAGCCCCAAAATTCTGACTATAGTTTAATAATTTTATCCAACCTTTAATAAAAGGAGCATCTATTTGAACTAACTGCGACAGCTGCCATTGGTTTAATGCTTCAAAGTTATGCCACAATGCAAACACATCTTCTGATGATGAATTTTCATTAACTGAAAAAGCGATTAATTGAGTCTCAATTGCTTTTACAGGTTGCTGGGTTACTTCATAAAACGTTTGCAAAGAATGGTAGTAATCAGGTGAAAGTTGTAAAGGTTTTACAGTTTTTTCAGTAGTATAAACGACTAAGTCATGTGCAAGCTGTAGTTGATTTTTGGCTGATTGGTGCTGCTCCATAGCTTGTAAGCTAAGGGCTTTAACAATCAATAAACGATAAGTGTACGAGTGGTTTTTTTTAACTAAATCAGTCGTTTTATTTGCCAACCAAAGGGCTTTTGAAAAGTTTTCTTGCTGTAGAAAAAGTTCACTAGATTCTACCAGTAAAGTGTTTATTCGTGTTGTTCTTGAAGCATTTATTACTTTGTTATTTAGCTTTTCTGCTAATGCTAGTTTATCTTCAGCTGTTTCTTCGATAACTACTTTTTCTTCTTTTTTAGCTACTGTTTTTACGGGTAGTTTTTTTACTGGAGGGGGCGAACTACAACCACCTAATAAAAAAGCAAAGAAAAGTAACATTCCAAATAAAATATGAGTGTGTTTGTACTTTAGTGACCTAGTCAAAGCAGTTCCTTGTAAATAAAGTGCTGAATAATCAGTTTGGCTCAAATTGGAAAAATTCGTGCGTTTTTATCTCAGTGTGAGGTTATAATACTCGCTAAATTACTTAATGGTTTAGCGTTATTGCAATATAAATAACTATATCATTAGATATATAGACTATTTAGAAAGATCACGTAGTTATTTTGATTGGTATAATAAACGCCATCGCTATGAGTCTCAACTAAATTCAAATGAGAGAAGTTACTTTACATGAGCGAATTTAACATAACACCCGGCACCTTATACATTGTTGCTACCCCTATCGGAAATTTAGGCGATATAAGTGCAAGAGCTTTAGCTGTATTATCACAGGTGGATATTATTGCATGTGAAGATACGCGTCATACGCAGCGTTTATTGTCAGCTTCAGCAATAAAAAACAAAACCTTGTCTATGCATGACCATAATGAACGACAAAGACAAGATTATATTGCGCAACTATTGCAAGAAGGTAAAAGCATTGCACTTGTGTCAGATGCTGGTACACCGTTGATTAGCGATCCGGGTTTTCACTTAGTTCGTCATTGTCGAAGTCTAGACTTAGCCGTTTCCCCTATTCCAGGTGCATGCGCTGCAATAGCGGCATTAAGTGTAGCGGGTTTGCCTACGGATAGATTTTCTTTCGAGGGTTTTTTACCATCTAAGTCTGGGGCTAGACAAAGTACATTATTGTCATTAGTGAACGAACCAAGAACCATGGTATTTTATGATGCACCAAGACGCGCTATCGATACAATAAAAGATGTAGTGAGTACGTTGGGCGGAGATCGATATGTTGTTATTGCTCGTGAACTCACAAAAACGTTTGAAACCATACATTCAGATACGGCTGAAAATCTACTCGCATGGTTAGAAAAAGATCCCAATCAGCTTAAAGGCGAAATGGTCTTAATTATTGAAGGCTTTAAAATAGACGTTAATGCTATTTCTAATGAGGTGATTAAAACATTGAAACTATTATTAGCTGAAATGAAACCCAAAAAAGCCTGTGCTATTACAGCAGAAATACATGGCGTGAAAAAAAATGCTCTATACGATATAGCATTGAGCTTGAAAGTTTAAAATATCCTTTATGTAATTGTTGGCTTTACTCTAACAGTGTCTTGCTCATCACCTTGTGAACAGGTAGAATGCGCGTCGAGTTGACTAGACAATCGCTGCTTTATCGTTGTATTGCTTATTTATAAGTAGTAGACAGATAAGGGGGAGGAAAGTCCGGGCTCCAATGAACAGGGTGCCAGGTAACGCCTGGGCGGCGTGAGCCGACGACAAGTGCAGCAGAGAGAAGACCGCCGATGGTTACTTTTTCGAAAGTTTCACAGGTAAGGCTGAAAGGGTGCGGTAAGAGCGCACCGGATTGCTGGCAACAGTAATTGCAGGGTAAACTCCACCCGGAGCAAGACCAAATAGGGTTTCATGACTATGTAGACGTAAGTTTAGATAGTATAAGCGTGGTTCGCGTGGAAACCGGGTAGGTTGCTTGAGCCTTAGAGCGATTTAAGGCCTAGACGAATGATTGTCACTTCCTTTGGAAGATACAAAACCCGGCTTATATGTCAATCTCAATAATTTTAGTAACCTCTTTATTATCTTATAGATAGTCAAGAGGTCATCTAAAGTTATTTCATATCAACTCGTTACAATCAAAAGATGGTACATGGTTAGTGACGTGGTACTGATTTCTCCGCTAAAAAATCTACTCTAAAATTTACACTCCATATTTCACTACGGAAGATATGTAGACTCAGTTTCTTACTTGCTAAACTTTTCAGTTCACTATTTATTCTAATTATTTAAAAATCTCAGATTAATAGCAAACGAATAGATACAGGTTATAAAAACTTGGCTCAGGATGGAGGTTTCGCGCAAGTATAAAATAATGAATGACATGTTTTTCTTAGGTAAGAATGTTATTTGTTATCACATTTTTAAACCATGAATACATAGGTTTTTGTCCCTCGTTATCAACATTAGGAGCTTGAATCTTTCTGCGTAAATCTGCAGTGTTAAGAGTTCGCATTTCAATACTATAGCGTGTCTTATTAGAGCTATTAGGTACGCTAGCATGTAAATGTGCACTGGAAAAGTTTAGTATTTCTCCGGGCTGTAAGAGTACTTTAACTATATTGTTTTCATCAACTTTTGCCGTTGTAACTGGCGCGCTAGGGTAAATGTTATTTTGTCCTGACTTTGTAAGACTTCTACTCTTTTTGTATTGTTCAAAGCACCAAGTCTTTGTGGTATTAGCAATAGGTTTTTCCCAGTAATCAGGATAAAAGGCGATGGTACGCTCCTCTGTTAGATTGAAAATAGGTGCCCACCAATTTTGCTGACAATGAATATTACTGCCCCAAGTGTCCCTATGATGACCGATAGCCGATCGTTGTATACCAGCGTGCTGCTGTTTAAATGGTACAACCCTTAGGGGAAAATGGTCGTAGTAACATTGGGATAGGGAGACACCACACTCTGATAATACGTTGAAAAATAATTGGCGCATGTGATTACTTTGTTGAAATGCTAACTGAGCTTGAGAAACAGCATTTAAAAATTGTTCTTTTGTTAATGTTTGTTGAGCGTGAACAGGGTCTAACTTCCCAAAATACTTTGCTAACAATACTTTGGTAAGTTCAAGCAACTCAATCATAGATTGGCTATGTGTATAAATGAGTAGGTGGCTAGAAAAAAGTAATTCAGCACGTTGTTTATCGCAGATTGGTTTATCTAGATGTATAATTTTCATGTTATGTAAAGGACTTAAAGTTCCAGTAATATGCAATTTAGTGCTAGGCTATCAATTTCTATTTAAATGAAATCAAACGGTTATTCTAGCTGAGATGGTAGGTGTTAGTGTTTAGCACGCTTAATCGTCTGAGTAATATCTGTCTCTTATACACATCTCCGAGCCCACGAGACGTAGAGGAATCTCG
>CAJXUT010000303.1 GCA_913061365.1 uncultured Colwellia sp. | reverse complement strand
CTATCCTCTTCGTCGGCAGCGTCAGATGTGTATAAGAGACAGATCTATTGTCGTTAAACGTTTAGCTTTTGAAAAAACTAGGTGAGCTAAATTATGAACTTTATACTGGTTACATTCGTTTTATGATTTTTTCTTAGTTACGATAACGTTAAATCATCACCTATTACCCTTAAATTAAGGCAAAGCTGTGCTATATAAGAACGCTGAGAATACTGTCTTTAAACGATACAATACCGCCGTTGTTGTTACGTTTATTATTATTGTTTTTATCGCGTTAGCAGCAGCATCATTACGGTATTATGGCGAACTGTCTGCTCATAAACAGCAAGGATTAGCCCAATTAAGTAGTCAAGCCAGTCAGCTTAACGCTATGCTAGTGCAAAGCGAACAAGCTATATCGGGTATTCAAGAGTTTGCTGAATATTCACTTAAGCACCCTAGTGAACTTTATGCTCAAATACCACCTTTAAGGCAAGATGGAGCCTTATTCTTTTTAGATAAAGCACATCAACATTTGTTTGAAGAAGATAAACACATTAGTGGCAATATCACAGGCTTTGGTAATGTAGAACAATTTAGTGAGTTAAAAAAACAAGAAATATCAATGGCTAACTCTTTAACGCCTGCATTTGTTGCAGCGCAGAAGGTTATTGAAGAAGCTATTTGGTTTTACTATATCTCAGTTGAGCAATTCGTTAATATTTTCCCTTGGATTGGTCGTGATAGTTGGCGATTTAGTGATCGTATGTTAACAAATGCACATGCTCAAAAAATCAAACAACTTGGCTTTGAAAATAATAAAGTTATTTGGTCTTCTCCATATATAGATGCTGCTGGCACAGGGATGAATGCTTCTTTAGGTATTGGACTTTACCGAGATAAAAAAATGCTAGGTGCTATGGTTATTGATATTAGTTTAGCGCGCCTACAAAAGAGTTTGCCTGAATTAGATTCAAGTGATCAAGGCCTAGTATTATTCAATCAAGAAAATGATATCTTAATTTTTAAACAACAGGGCAAAGAAGCATTAAGTTATCGAGCGTCGTGGCAACAACTTCTTCCTAGTGCTTTACACCACTTAAACGAGCAATATTTAGCACAATTACCTGATTCGATACAAATAGGTGATTGGTTTATTGAAAAGCAAACCTTGCCTGTGAATGGTTGGACTTTATTAAAATATCAGCCATATGACACCTTTATTCTGCCTTTACGTAGCCATTTTATTTACATGTTTACTATTTTATTTATTGGCTTGTTGGCTTTTTTAATGTTAGTTAATGCAATGACAAGGCGTAGTTTTATAAAGCCAACGCATGATTTTATTAGTCATATTGAGTATTGTGCTCAGGGTGATCCTGGAATCATCAAAGCCAATGCTGACTGGTTACACTGGTTTGTTTTGGTTGAAGATATCTTTACTCAGAATCGCAGCCTTTTACTGCAACTTAAAGAGCAAAACGAAGTACTGGATAGTAGAGTTTTAGAAAAAACACAAGCGTTACAAGAAACGAGTACCAAACATCAACGTGACTATGCTTTATTACGCTCAGTAATGAATGCTATCCCTGAGTTAATTATATTTAATGATCCGCAGGGTAAATTAATGGGGTGTAATAGGGCTTTTGAGCAGTTATGTGGCCTTTCAGAGCAGGAAATGCTGAATTCTCATGCAAGTGAATTTATGCCAGAGGCACTTGCACATGAAATCCATCTGTTGAGTGATAAATCTCAAGGTATTTATCCCCAACAAGCATTACTTGTAGCAGGTGAAGAAAGTTACCAAGGTTTTTGTAATCAGTTTACCGATGCGAATGCTCGAATACTCGGTACCATCACTATCTTGCATAATGTTACAGAGCGACAAGCAATACAATCAGCATTAGAAAAAGCAAGAGACCAAGCTGAATATGCTAACCAAGTTAAAATTCAATTTTTAGCGAATATGAGTCATGAAATCAGAACACCAATAAATGCCATGCAAGGTATGATGGATATTCTTAATCGCACTTTGCTTGATTCACGACAGCAACATTACCTCGCCAATGCGCAAACAGCTTCTTTTTCTTTATTACATCTTGTCGACGAATTACTCGACTTGTCGAAAATAGAAGCGGGTAAAATGGTGATTGTTCATGATGAAGTTAATCTATCTAACATTATTGATAAAGCATTAAAACTTAACGCTGCAAATGTATATGCAAAGAAATTAACCATGAAAGTTGATGTTGCAGCAAATGTACCTAGCTTAATTATGAGTGATGAGATGCGCTTGGTTCAGGTATTATCAAACTTATTTAATAATGCAATTAAGTTTACAGAAAAGGGAGATATTTCATTATTTATTGATGTTATAGAATCAAATGCATCTGAAGCGTTAATATGTTTTAAAGTGAAAGACACTGGAATTGGAATTGCTGCTGACAAACAAGGTCATTTATTTGAAGCGTTTTCGCAAGCAGATATTTCAATGACACGAAAATACGGTGGTTCAGGGTTAGGTTTATCAATTTGCCAACAGATAGTGAAGTTATTAGGGGGAGAAATAACGTTAAAAAGCCGTCTCAATGAAGGTTCTGAGTTTAGTTTTTCTTTACCTTTTAAACTCTCTTGTAAGGATACTGATCATCATTTGGTTTTTGAACAAAGCACTTTGGATAGCTTAGGTATAATAAATTTATTTGTTATTAAGCAAACATTATCACCGAGTTATCGTGAAACAATTGAGAACTTATCATGGCGTGTGATTGAATGTGATGATCTTAGCTCTTTGTCTCAACAACTTTCTACTGCTGAATATTCAGATAGTAAAAATGTGTTATTAATTGATGAAGCACTTTTTTCTTTACAAAAAACTGAGGCGGAGAAAGTCGGGGTTAACTGGTCTACGCGTATTGACTTAGTTGCTTTATGCCAGCCAACAATGCGTGAATTAAGCTGTGATACTTGCCAACAGTTAGATAAGCTGGATATTGCCTATATTCTATTAGACTTACCGCTGTATCGTTATACTTTAGAGCAAATAACTAACAAACTACTTACTGATTATCAGAAAAACAAATCCGTTGAACGAGAGTTCATTGCAACTAATGTAGAACAACAAGCTATATCTTCATTAAACTTATCCCCTCAAACATTGCAGCACAATGAGTCTGATGATTTGTCTGGTGTGAATGTACTATTAGTTGAAGATAACTTGGTTAATCAGTTAGTTGCTAAAGAGCTTCTGATGAGCCTAAAAGCAACTGTTACTATCGCTGATGATGGTCAACAAGCCTTAACTCTACTTGAAGAAAAAGTTTTTGATATTGTATTGATGGATATACAAATGCCAGTGATGGACGGGTTAACTGCAGCGGGTGAAATTCGTAAACAATCCAAATTTCACCATTTACCTATTATTGCTATGACAGCTCATGCGCGTGAAGAAGATAAACAGCGAAGTTTAGCTGTTGGTATGAACTTACATATGTCAAAGCCCGTAACGGCTGATTTATTATTGCTGAACATATCACAAGCACTACAGCGGGATGCCATTTAAATAGGCATCCCCTTAATAATACAAATGCTTTTACTGAGTAAATAGAATCTTTTAGTAATAATTAACTGAGATTTTTAGAAAACAATCGTTCTAATTTGTTAATTGTTTCTTTGATGTTATTGACGTCAGTGGGAGCGATAAAAATAGTATCATCGCCGGCAATAGTACCAAGTACGCCGTCACTTTTACCTAAACTATCTAATAAACGTGCAATTAATTGTGCGGCACCAGGACTTGTTTGGATGATAATCATCATGCCATTGTGTTCAATTTCTAACACTAGTTGTTTCAAGGGACTCTGTGCAGTAGGTACACCGAGTTCTGCAGGTAAACAATAAACCATTTCTTGACGAGCATTACGTGTACGAACTGCGCCAAACTTGCTTAACATTCGTGATATTTTTGATTGACTAATATTATCAAAATCTAAAGATTTTAATGCATCAACAATTTCGCCTTGCGAGCCAAACTGCTCTTGTTTTAATACTGTCTCTTATACACATCTCCGAG
>CAJXUT010000302.1 GCA_913061365.1 uncultured Colwellia sp. | reverse complement strand
TACGAGATTCCTCTACGTCTCGTGGGCTCGGAGATGTGTATAAGAGACAGACGTAATACGTTCTTGTTTTGACTTTCAATACTGTTTTGAATCGTTTGTTGCTGTGGGGTTAATTGAGGAGAAAGCTTAAGTAATTTTTTGAATTTTCGATCTAAAGTAAACCAATGCTCTGTATTATAATTACTAGCATAAATATTTTCACTGATAATAAACTGCTTTAAAATGTGAGTATGACTTTCTATTTTATTAGCATACTCTTCACGCTTCATTGCTGTATCAACAACTTGTGCTGACCATAAGGTACTCAATACAAGTACAACAAATAAAAAACAGCTACTGAATGTAAAAGTATAAATTTTTTGTTGTAAGCTTAACCTCATCTCACATCCCTATTTACAGTGGTATATTCACTGCTCCAGGCTCAACCTGTAACAGTGCTCTACTATCAATAAAACGTTCTGAATTCATAATTTCGCCAAACTGTCTCATTTGAGACTCTACCGCCCAAATCGCTTGAGATTTAATGCTCAAGATTAAGGATTGGTTCAACCCAAGTTTAAAAATATAATCAGGCCAAACCCAATCAACAAATTCAGGATCTAAACCCAGCTCTTCTATGACTATTTTTTTAGATTCTTGAGGGTGTGAAGCTATATAATTTATGGCTTTATGTAACCCCTGAATTACACACGCAGCTTTTTCTACCAGAACGTTATCGGCTGTTTGAGAAATTAAATTAAAGCTTAAAGTGCTTAAACTTTTCGTGTCATGAATTTTGATATCATTTTCTACCGTTTGCGATGCCTGAAAAACAAAAGGCTCCCAAGGAACTATCGCGTCGACGTCTTTATTAACAAAACCTTGGATCAATTGCGCAGGCTTATAGTGATATGGTTCAACATCTTCCATTGTTAACCCTTCAATAGCTAATAAGGTACTTAACAAATATTCACTCGCGGTTCCTTTTGTTACACCAATTTTTTTACCTTTTAAGTCAAGCACTGACTCAATATTGTCTGAATTGCGTGTAATGAGCTTTACATCATTATCTGATTGTACAAACATCGCGTGCGTAACAAATGAATGCTGCGTTAAACTTTGAAAAGCAATTACTGAATCTGAGCTTGTGCCAAAATCAACATCACCCTTAATAACCTTTTCAAAAGCTATTTGGCCACCAACCACATCATGATATTCAACACTGACACAGGTATCATCAAAAGCGTTGATTGATTTTGCAACATAGAAAGGAGTTGATAAAGGTGTTTTGGAAACAGCAATAGTCACTGGGTATTTTTCTGCCCCAAAAATAGACGTTAAATGGGTATAATAAGCCCCCATTCCAATCATAATGAGTACTGTTACAAAAAATATTAAAGAATACTTCGAATTAACATCCAAGTTAATAACCTCTTACTTTACTTTCATCTAAAATAAAACATTTCAGTATATTAATACCCTATTTATATCATTAAAATGATAAATAATCGCTCGATTCTGATAGTCAATTTAGCATCGCCATTTTTATCATAAAATATCAATAAAAATACTGACTCAGTGCTCACTAAAAATTTTGCTTCCTTTATTTTTCTAATATTTTAAGGCACTAATTCCTTGAGAGAGATAGTGATTTTGCCTACAATAACTTTCTTTTTATTTACTATAGCTCATCAATATGAACGACACTAATTCACTACCCCCTTTACCTGATCATCTTTCAACTAATCCTCGTAGTCCTCATCATGTCGCTGAGGTTTTCGAACATGAAATAGGTATTCGACTTAATAATAAAGAACGTTTTGATGTTGATGAATATTGCATTAGCGAAGGCTGGGTAAAAGTTGCATCGCCAAAAGCATTAGATCGCCGAGGCCAACCACTTATGATTAAAATAAAAGGCACAGTAGAAGCTTTTTATCGTTAAAATTGAAATGTTCTCTATTTAAAGCATACATAAGAAATACTCCTGTATGCTTTATAAAATTATAGTTTTCATTGAACAACTTTAGCTAGTTACGAATTGATTAACCCTCACCTTGTTTTACTATCAGCTCAACATGATCTTGGCATTTACCACACCGTGGAAACGTGCAGTGATATTGCATAATCTCAGTATAATCTTCCTCTCCATCTGCAACCGCATCTTCAATATCGTTGATATATAAATCACTACAAGTGCAAACAAGTGTCGGATCTTGCTCTTTTCTTCCTTCATTCATGAATTAAAACTTCACTTAATTTTTTATTTTCTATTACTGTGAATGGCTGAATTTTAGCGAGCTGCCATCTGGTGTTTAAGATAAAGCAGTCACTGAATAAAACACGATATGTCGTGCTTTTTAATTCGTTGAATAAGACTAGACCCATTAAGACGAAAAATACTTTCCTAAAAATTAGTCTGAAATAGATATGACCATTGATAAGTGTGCTGGAAGGCTCGCCAATAATGCTTTCTCATAATAAGTTAAAATGAAAAATGAGTTCTCATGCTAAAAGATCATAACATCAGAGTATTGTAAAAATATAACTACAACTAAAGCAAGTCAGTACTTTACAAACGCAACTAAAAACCACGATATAGCGTGCTTACACGATATGTCGTGTGAAAAATACAGTTGAAAATATAATTAATCATTTAAATACAATAGCTTATTTTTATTTTTTCTTGGCTCGTTTATTGAAATAGAATTGTTACTCAATTATTACCCTGTAAATAATCATGTCATTTAGTATCAAAGAAGATCAACTAATTATTAAACCTTATAAGTCACAAACATCGGTATATGTTAGAGAGCAAAAAGGCTTTTACCAAAAAATACGCCGTTATATCAACTGGCTATTGATGTTTCTTTTTATTGCATTGCCCTTTATTCAATTTAATGATCAGCAAGCTTTATTACTTGATGTTGTTAAACAAGAGTTCCGGATTTTTAACCTTACCTTTTGGCCACAAGATTTTATCTTACTGGCGGGCATTTTTATGGTGGCTGCTTTTGCTTTATTTTTTGTTACCACTTGGCTTGGACGCGTTTGGTGTGGCTATGTTTGCCCACAAACAGTATGGACTCTTGCCTATGTTTGGGTTGAGCACAGAATTGAAGGAACACGCAATAAGCGAATTGCTTTAGATAAAGCACCTTGGTCTTTTAGTAAACTATCTAAGAAAGCTTTGAAACATTTAATTTGGCAACTCATGTCGTTATTTACCGCCACAACATTTATTTCATATTTTGTACCGGTTAGTGAACTTTACTCAACCATGATTACCTTTGATTGGAGCGGAGCAGTTACTTTTTGGGTATTTTTCTTTGCTATTGCCACATACGCAAATGCCGGCTGGATGAGAGAACATGTGTGTATTCACTTATGTCCTTATTCTCGTTTCCAGTCTGCGATGTTTGACAAAAATACATTATTGGTTGCCTATGACAGCAAGCGCGGTGAAAGCAGAGCACCACGCAAACGTAAAGACGATGCTAAAGCGCTTGGTTTAGGTGATTGTGTTGACTGTAATTTATGTGTTGATGTTTGCCCAGCTGGCATAGATATTCGTAATGGCATTCAATATGAATGTATCAATTGTGGACTGTGTATCGATGCATGTGACGAAACAATGGATAAATTTAATTATGCCAAAGGATTAATTAGTTATACCAGTGAACAGAAACTAGCAGGAAAGGAAACCAAACGTTTTAATTTAAAACTCGCTTCTTACGGAAGTTTAAGCTTAATTTTTACTGTGTTATTAGGTATCTGGATAAGTAATAGAATTCCATTAGAAGCCAACATAATTCGCGATAGAAATGCTTTATACAGAGTGAACTATGAAGGTGTAGTTGAAAACACCTATACCCTGAAAATTCTAAACAAAAGTCAAACACCATTACATTATGATATTAATGTTGCCAATATTGCTTCATTGCCTGAGTTAGCGCTTCAACTACCTAAAAAGTTACTGGTAGGAGCCGGAGTTATGCGAGAAGTCCCCGTGACATTAGCCATTGACGGTGAGCTATTACTGTCTCTTATACACATCTCCGAGCCCACGAGACGTAGA
>CAJXUT010000301.1 GCA_913061365.1 uncultured Colwellia sp. | reverse complement strand
AGATGTGTATAAGAGACAGGGCTCATTGATTACGATGGATTTATTTTTACTAAAAAAAGTTATTTCACTTTTTATTATGCCTATTAATTTAGTTTTTATATTATTAATTTTAGCCATTGTTTTTTTTAAGAAACGTCCTAACACCAGTTTTAAATATTTAATATCAGCTGTACTGCTATTACTTTTATCATCAATGCCAATTACTTCAGATATTTTGATGGTTAACCTTGAGGACAATTATGAGGTCTTCGCACAATCAAGTGAACCTGTTGATTATATAGTAGTTTTGGGGAATGGCCATTTTAGCAACGACGAATTACCTGTGACAAGTCAGTTAAAAGTTCCCTCATTACAACGTTTAGTTGAAACAGTAAGAATTTATAATATTCATCCTGAAGCAAGAATAATTACATCAGGTTACTCTGGTGATGATGCGGTCTCAAATGCAGAAAAAATGAAACAATCTTTGGTACTTTTAGGCGTGCCAAAACACAAGATACTCACCGAAACTTTCCCTAAAGATACTCAAGAAGAGGCACAACTAATAAGTCCCAGAGTTAAAGGCACTAATGTGGTATTGGTGACTAATGCTGAACATATGCCAAGATCAATAAAATATTTTGAATTACAAGGAGTATATCCTATTGCTGCCCCAACAGGGTATTGGGTAAAAGATGTTGAGCATAAAGCAACTTGGAAAGACTACTTACCTAGAAGTAAAAAATTGCAGCAAACGACCGTTGTTTGGTATGAAAGTTTAGGCCGTTTAGTGCAATGGTTTAAAGCATTATTTAGCTAATTATAGAGATGTATAGCGTAAAATTTTAATTAAGCAGGATTATCAACATCAATAAAAACAACATTTAATGCTATTTCTTTGGCAATATGCTCACCGAGGGCTTTAACGCCATAACGTTCCGTTGCATGATGGCCTGCAGAAAAGAAGTGAATATCCATTTCTTTAGCTAAATGTGTCGTTTTTTCAGAGATTTCTCCAGAAATAAAAGCATCAATCCCCTGCTCTGCAGCTAATTCAATATAATCTTGTCCGCCACCCGTACACCAAGCAATTGTTTTTATTTTCTTATTTGATGGCGGTATTATATGTAAGCATTCTCTATTAAGTTTTTCAGTAATTAACGAGGCGAGTTCACTTCCCATAGTTTGTTCAGTTAATTTCCCTTGTATTGCAATACTAAGCGGGTTACCTAATTCTAACGGCCCTGTTACTTCAATATCTAATAACTTTGCAAGTTGTACGTTATTACCCAAAACAGGATGAATATCAAGAGGTAAGTGGTAGGCAAATAAGTTGATATTATTCTCTATCAATGCCTTAATTCGTCTATGTTTCATACCTCGAATAACATAAGATTCGTTTTTCCAAAAATAGCCATGGTGTACAAGTAATGCATCAGCTTTTTCTTTAATGGCTAAATCGATTAGTGCTTGTGATGCAGTAACACCGGTGACTACTTTTAATATTTCTTCACTTCCCTGAACTTGCAAACCATTCGGTGCATAATCTTTGATTTGTTCAGGTTTTAATACCTGATTTAAATATTCTTCAAACTCATTCAGTTTCATATTTTAGCAACTTATATTATTTTTGGTGTATAGAACTATTCTTATGAGGATTAACTTTCATTGATGGCACTTTCACTGGGCTAAAACCTGTTCTAATTTGCCACTTTGGTTTAATGGGAGTTAATGGTAGTACCCTTTTTTTCGCAATAATGACATAAACAGAGCCAAAATTGTTAAAGTAATTACTAGCAAATTTTCGCCAACCTTTTGCTAGAAAATGGTTACTCATTTTTCCGACTAAATTACTGTGAATATAGCGTTCATCACTAAGAATTTCAAAACCCATTAAATGTAGCCAATCTTTTACTCGCATCGGAGAGAAAAAATGTTCATTCCATGGTTGTTTTGCTCTTCTATAAGGAATAAACCGATTAAACCCAGCTAAAGATAATGGATTAAAACCAGTAATGATAAGGTAGCCATTGGCAATAAGTACCCTATTAGCTTCACGAATAACATGGTGAGGATCTAATGAAAACTCTAGGGCATGACTGAGTAAACAAACATCAACGCTATGCTCTTGTATAGGTAAATCATCTAATTCACCAACAATACTGGCATGCCCTTGTCCGATAGTACTGGTTGTGCAGCAACTGACTTGGTTTTTAATCGGACAATTTAAAGTTGAGATTTCTTGACTTAAAGCACCAATTTTTAACAAGTGGTAACCAAAAAATTTTTCCCACCATGGCGCTAAAGCACTATCAATAGCAGACAAGACAAGATCACCGTTTGGCAATTCTTGCCAAGATTTTGGGTAATGAGGTTGTCGAAATGCTAGTGCGGGTTTCATAAGCTATGTTATTCAAAACTAAAAGAAGTATAATTAATTATATACTGAGTATGAGCAAGTTGGAAATTTCAGGGGAGCACAATGAAATCAACAGAACCTTCAACACAAACCAGCCAGATAAACATTCAAGCGATTAACGCTTTTAACGATAATTATATTTGGGCTATTACTAATAAAGAGATGGTCACTTTAGTTGACCCCGGCGACGCTGATGTTTGCATTAAATTTATAGAAGCGGAAAACTTAATACTCAATGCTATCTTAATAACTCATCATCATGCTGATCATACTGGTGGTATTGAGGCATTGGTAGAATACTGTCAACAAAAGCAATGGTCATTATCAGTATACGGACCAGCAAATGAAAATATCCCACGTTGTGACGTTCAACTTAAAGAAAATGATACCGTTACTTTAAGTGTATTTGATATCAGTTTTAACATTATTGATTTACCCGGCCATACCGCAGGGCATATCGCCTATTTTGCAGATAATGACACAACCCCAATTCTTTTTTGTGGTGATACGCTATTTTCTGCTGGATGTGGTCGAATATTTGAAGGTACTCCAATACAAATGTTTACTTCTTTAAGTAAATTAATGAATTTACCAGAACAAACACACGTCTATTGTACCCACGAATATACACAAGCTAATATTGCTTTTGCTCTTACGGTAGATCCAACCAACGAAGCGCTTATTAATTATGACGTAAAAGTTAATGAACTACGTGCTAACGGTCATGCCACCATCCCAAGTACTATTAAACAAGAAAAACAAATAAACCCTTTTTTACGTTGCCATGAACAGAACATACAAATTAGCGCGCAAAAATTTTCACCTGACACAACCATTTCAACGCTAGATACTTTTACCACTATTAGACGCTGGAAAGACCAATTTTAACGTGTTAGTCTTACTGCTCGCCGCTTTAGCGAGCAGTTGTCATAGTAAGTTCTACATTATTATTGGTTGTACATGAAATACTTTTTATTCCCTGCATTAATTTTCTTGGGTGGCTGTCAAAGCACTTTATTACCACAACAAAAAACTAACGAGATATATCTACCTCCTGAGAAAATCGCTAGCACAGCCGAAATAAATCAGGCATTACTTGCAGATGAAAGCATTGATGTAATTCATCCTGTTGACGATGTAACCTTTTCTTTAAAAGATAAATCAGCACAGAATAGTAATGATATGTGGCAACGTATTCGCAGCCAATTAACATTCGACATTCCACAGAATAACCGCGTGATATTACAGCGTAATTGGTACGCAAAAAATTCAAGCTACCTAACTCGAGTAGCAAAACGTGCAGAGCCCTTTTTATACTATATAGTTGAAGAGCTAGAAAAAAATAATGTTCCTGTAGAGTTAGCATTGTTACCTGTAGTGGAAAGCGCTTTTGATCCCTTCGCTTATTCTCATGGTAGAGCTTCAGGAATGTGGCAGTTCATTCCTGGTACCGGCACTCGTTTTAACATGAAACAAAACTGGTGGTACGATGGACGCCGAGATATTGTTGCCTCAACAGCAGGGGCAATAAAATATATGAAGTATTTACACAAGTTCTTTGATGGTGACTGGCTACTTGCGCTAGCCGCATATAATTCAGGTGAAGGTCGTGTTCAAAGCTGTCTCTTATACACATCTGACGCTGCCGACGAAGAGGATAGT
>CAJXUT010000300.1 GCA_913061365.1 uncultured Colwellia sp. | reverse complement strand
ATCCTCTTCGTCGGCAGCGTCAGATGTGTATAAGAGACAGGTATTTTCCGTTTACTTTTTTATCTGCTGAGAAGCGCTGAATTAATTCATCAGTTATCGCGAATTCGGCTAAAATATATTGATTATCTCGAGCGTTACTCGGGAGATAACTTGTATGTTCTGCACTACGTTTTCTAATGATTGACATAGTTTGTCCTTGCTGAAATGAGAAATATGATAAGTTCGGCTAGTGTATGACGGATAAATGACAGTTTTATGTCAGCTTCATGGTAAATTGATGACAAGAAGTTTTTGCAAAACCCAATATGATAATAAAGAGAGTTACGTGTTAGAAAATCAACAAGCATTAATCGAAGCAATTAACCAAACAATGCCTTTTGGAAAGTATGCAGGTCGTAAATTATTACAGTTACCTGAACCTTACTTAGTATGGTTTCACAGCAAGGGATTTCCTGAAGGTAAGTTAGGACAACAATTAGCCTTGATGTATGAAGTAAAGCTAAATGGTTTAGAGGCGATGTTAAAGCCATTATTAAAAACGTAATAATTTATGCTCACTGCAAGACTTATCTCATTCTTAGTACGTTATTGCTAAATGAGATATAGCGCTTTTATGGCCGTAAACAACGATAAATATTGCAGAGGTTTTTAGTTGCTTGTTATTATTAAGTAATACTGTATTTGAACCATCAAAACTGATGATGTTTAATTAAGTTTTACTTTGAATATATGCAAACTTTTGATAAAGCATATATGATGTAGGTAAGCTATTAAAAATCATGATTAAAATGCATAACTTAGCGCTATCCTAAATAGTTAACGTTTATCATTGAGGAAAATGATTATTTCGCATAAACAACAACCTGTATGGTGCTATAACATCGAAACTAAATGTTTCGTATGGGGAAATAAAGCTGCTTGGTTACTTTGGGGCTGTCAAACACAGGGGGACTTTTGTCAACTTACACCTCCGGTTGAATGGCAACTTATTGCTGTAGAAGATACGTCAGTTTTCAATCTAACTATTCCTCAGAAGCTTGGCAATCCCTATGAATTATCTCTTCTTAAGATTGATCAACAAAATTACGTATTTCAGGCAGCTCCCGTTCTGAAAAAGGATAGCTCAGGTGAAAAATTTGCTCGAGTTGTTAAAGCATCACAAAGAATATCATCACTGTATAATGACAACGGTGAATTGATTGAACGTTCCAATACTGCAGATAATCTTTTTTTAACGTCTGATAATCAGTTTATTAACCACTTTGTGTCTCGCATTGAAGCACAAGAGGTCTGGGATGAGCTAAGAGATACTAAAAGCTTCTCAGGAGATATGGAAGTCAATACTCGTAATGGCGAGAGATGGCATCGTATCAGTATTGAAAAAATTATTTGGAATGATGGTTCTATCAATTTTCATGTTTTTGAACATGATGTTCATAACTATTTAGAAAATGAACAACAGTTGTTAACCTCCCTTAAAGAACAAGATGCGGTACTTGATAATGCGAGTATCGGTATCGGTTTTATTCGTGACCGTCGTATGTTGCGTTGTAATAAACGTTTTGAAGAAATTTTCAATTACTCTAATGATGAGTTGATTAATAGCAACAGTCTAATGTTGTATCCAGATAAAGAAAAGTATAGGAAATTAGGTGATGAAGCCTATCTGGTACTCAATAAAGGAGAGCGTTACAGAACAGAAATGCAAATGAAGCGCCGTAATGGCGAGTTATTCTGGGCAAGTTTAACAGGTAAATTAATTGACCCTGCTAACCCAGATGAAGGTGCTATTTGGATTGTTGAAGATATACATGAGTTTAAACTAGCGCAAGACGCCTTACATGACAGCCTAGCCCAGCAACAGCTTATTCTAGACCATGCTATGGTTGGGATAATGTTTTTGAAAGACCGCAAAGTAACCCAGTGTAATAAACGGTTTGAAGAAATGTTTGGCTACACTTTTGGTGAATTAGAGGGAGGAACTTCTCGTCAATGGTATCTATCTGATGAAGATTGGCAAAATGCTGGCGAACTTTGTTATGAGCCATTACAAACTGGGCGTACATTTTCTGCTCAAATGTTATTAGGCAAAAAAGATGGAACCCCTGTTTGGTGTGAAGTGCAAAGTCGAGCCATTGATTCTGCTGATTTAAGCAAAGGAACGATATGGATTACCAAGGATATACACGAAGAAATACTCGCTCAAGAAGCGTTAAATAAGCTGCTTGATGAACAACGGGTTATTCTTGATCATGCAATGGTTGGCATTATTTGCATGATTGATAATAAACTGACACGATGCAATCGACGCTTTGAAGAAATTTTTGATTATCAACGTGGTGAAGTTGATGGAGCTTCTTCACGTTTATGGTATATGAATGATGCTGATTGGAAATCAGCCGGAGAACGCTGCTTCCCCCCCCTTAATAGAGGTGAAAGCTATTCAGAAGAAATGTTTCTTCGCCGTAAGGACGGTAGCCAAATATGGTGTGATGTACGTGGGAGCGCTTGTGATCCAAATGATATTAATAAAGGTATTATCTGGATTTTTATGGATATTACCGAGCGTAAACAGGCTGAACTATCACGTAAACAACTTCATCAAGAACTAGAATTACGTGTAGAGCAACGTACTCAGGAGCTTAATAGCACTATAAAACTGTTACACGACGAAGTTGAAGAACGTAAGGTTGCTGAAGAAAAAGTTAAACACCTTGCACTACATGATCCCCTTACCGGTTTGCCTAATAGAAGCCTACTTGAAGACCGATTAAACGAGGCATTACATCATGCAAGTCGTACTAAAGAACAAGTTGTATTACTGTTTATTGACCTTGACCGCTTCAAAAATATCAATGATTCATTAGGTCACCAACACGGAGATACCTTACTTAAAGAAGTCGCTAAGCGCTTAACTGATACTGTTCGTGAAACCGATACTGTTGCCCGTTTTGGTGGGGATGAATTTATTATTGTGCTTACTCACATTACTTGTGATTATGACATCGAATGTATAATTAATAATTTACAAGCTGCTTTCGAAAAGGTCATCAGTATTGGAACAAATGAACTATATTTGACATTAAGCACAGGTATTAGTGTGTACCCTCAAGATGGTAAAGACTTCGCCAGCCTAATGAAAAATGCTGATGCAGCCATGTATCATAGTAAGTCTAACGGCCGAAATAGGTATCAGTTCTTTAATCGCGGTATCGATCAACATATTAATCAGCGTATTGAACTTGAAAGTGAACTGTATCAAGCGATAGAACGCAATCAATTACAGGTTTATTACCAACCAAAAATTTGTCTTAGTAATAGTGATATTCGCGGTGTAGAGGCATTATTACGCTGGATACATCCTGAAAAAGGCTTTATCTCTCCAGCTGAATTTATTCCTGTTGCTGAAGAAACGGGTTATATAAATAAACTCGGTCATTGGGTGCTGCAACAGGCTGTAGCCCAAGCGGAACAGTGGCGCCAAGAGGGAGTAGAAAACTTAGTGGTTTCAGTTAATCTTTCCGCAGTGCAGCTTGGTCAGTCGGACATTGTGGTGCAAATTAAGCAGATAATAGATGAGGTTAAACTGCCTGCAGAATTATTAGAGTTAGAGCTAACAGAAAGTGCAGTAATGAATGATGTTGAAAAAACTATTGATACACTGAATAGAATTCATGAATTAGGAGTGCAATTAAGCATTGATGATTTTGGAACGGGCTATTCCAGCTTAAGTTATCTTAAACGTTTTCCACTTGATACATTGAAAATCGATCAATCTTTTGTAAGAGATATTACCACCGATCCAGATGATGCAACTATTTGTAAAACCATTGTTGCTATGGCGCACAGTCTTAACTTAAAAGTGATTGCCGAGGGTGTAGAAACTGAGCAACAATTGATAGAACTAAAATCTTATGGTTGCGGTCAATATCAGGGATTTTTCTTTTCTAAACCGTTACCCGTAAGTGAAATTTCATCACTGTTAATTAGTCACAATAAAATAATACGCAGTCACTAAAATGTAACTACAAACAAAACAGTCTATGTGATGGTAAACATTGAATAAACAAAGTAAAACAGAGCTATTTTACTG
>CAJXUT010000299.1 GCA_913061365.1 uncultured Colwellia sp. | reverse complement strand
GACTGTAAATCTGACGGCTCAGCCTTCGGTGGTTCGAATCCACCTCCCTCCACCACTTATACTAAATACCAGCAATCTGCTGGTATTTTTTTTGCATTTTTTTCAGTCTATCGTACAACTCGTGTTCTTTACTAAGTGTTATTAACTCTAGAATCATCTTCTTCGCTTGCTTTAATTCATTAATCATAAATTTATCTTCTTCATAACAACTAAGTAAAACTTGAATTAAGTTTAACTTAATGCCTTTATGGTTAGGAAACATTACTAAAGCTTCATTTAATGACTTTACTGCCATGCTGTATTGTTTTTCTTCATAAAGCTTCTTACCAATAGCAAGAGCTTGCTGTGCTTTTTCGGTATAAGTTTGTTCAGTTTTGTCAGAAGATAAAATATTAATGTCTTTTCTAGGTAGTACTTTACTTTGTTTTTGTTGCTTTATAGTTGCTAGAAGCTGCGATGCTTTCTTATTTCGATTGAATTTTTCCAGAGAATATGAAATGTCTGTTAACTCTTCCACATCCATATTCTGTTGTTCTTTAGCAAGGAGATCTAAACCTTGCGCTAGCTTGCTTCTCGCAAAGGTATAATCTTGAATATTTTCAAGCAATGATGCTGATAATAAGTGTGTCTGAACCTTCAATGATGTTTGATCAAAGTTTTTATTCATTTGCGTTAACATTGAAAATGCTCTGTTGTTCATTTTCTTCGCTTCTAGTTTAGACAATTCGGCAGAATAGTTAGCTAAAGACTTTGCAAACTGAATAGCATTACTTGGGCAATGATGTATTGAATTATGAGCTAATTCATATACGACTTGATATGCATTGGCAGCTTTTTGAAAATTTTCATTAGTAAAGCAGAGTCCTGCATACTCTTTAAGTCTTCGAACAGATCTTGGCGATAATTGAATTGCTTGTTCTAATATGTTTTCAGCAAACTTGGTGTTGTATTTCTTTCTATATGTTTCAGCCAGCCAATCGTAGGCAGGTAAGTATAAAGGTTGCTGTGTTATTATATTTTTAAAAATCCCTTCAGCATGAGCTAAATCGTGGTTATGAAGTGCAATTTTACCCAAGCCTATATTTGCCCACTGGCAATCAGCTTTCCCTTGATAGGTAGAATAAATCTCTTTTGCTTGATCAAATTTTTTTAAATCAAATAACTGTCTAGATTTAATACCTAAACACTCTAATTTATAGGGGGTGTTATTCTCTAATGCTTCATCTATAAGATTTATTGACCGCTTTTTATTATTATTATCTAAAGCATGATAAATTGAATGCATAGTTTCTTTTTTCATCATGCACTTATTTAAACGGTTTTGTAATGCACTAATAGAGTAAGGCTTACATAAATAACTATCAGGCTTGTGCTCAAGTGCAGCTAATACCATAGCCTGCGATACTTCGGCAGTAATAATAATCACAATACAATGGCGTGATATCACTTCACTGGTGCGTAATTCTTCAAGAATTTGTTGACCATTTTTTTGGTTATCACCTAAGTCATATCCTAAAAAAATTATATCGTAATTTTTTTCCAAACATAGTGCGATGACATTTTGCGCGTAGGGAGTTGAATCAACTTGCTTCTTTGTTAATGTCATTGCGAATTTAGTTAAAATGTCTTGAGAAGGTTTGATGTTATCAATAATTAAAAAATTTTTATTACTGTAATCAATATTTAACATACCTCTTCCTAGTTCTGTGCATTTCATTGGCTCTATTATCTGTTGTTTATCTTAACTTACCAATACCTTCACTACAAAAAATGTTAAACTTGAATGAATATACTGATAACTAATAGTAAACATGAAATTTACAGACCTAGCGTTAAACAATAAACTTCAAACAGCGCTCAAAGAGCTTGCATATCACCAAGCAACTGAAATTCAAGAACAAGCTATTCCACTGGTATTAGCTAATCATGATGTGATGGCTAGAGCTAAAACAGGCACAGGTAAAACTGCTGCTTTTGCCTTGCCAATTCTTAATAGCTTAATTGAAAAAAATATCAGTGCACAAAGTGTATCTGTTTTGGTGCTCGCACCTACAAGAGAATTAGTACAACAAATTCACTCAAGCTTTACTCGATATGCAGCGCATACCGATATAAAAACATCAGCTGTATTTGGTGGGGTAAGTATCAATCCTCAAATTAGCGATATTAAAAGAGGAGTAGATATAGTTGTTGCAACACCAGGAAGATTATTAGATCTATTAGCTAACGGCCACCTAAGCCTGCAAAGATTATCTGTATTAGTGTTAGATGAAGCTGATCGAATGTTGGATTTAGGCTTTAAAGCAGAGATAGACCAAGTGCTTTCAATAATTCCTAAAAAACGTCAAACGTTATTATTTTCTGCAACATTTGATGATGCTATTTATAAGTTTTCTAACACGTTACTTAATAATGCAAAAACCATCACTATTGATGAGAAAAATGAAACTGCTGACAATGTTGAGCAAATTATCTATACAGTAGACTCTGATCGTAAACGAGAGTTGTTGTCTTTTTTAATTGGTTCTAAAAATTGGCAACAAGTACTTATATTTACTCGTACTAAGCTTATGGCAGATAAACTGGCAAAAGAAATGTGTAAAGATGGAATTAAAACCGCCTCTTTACATGGCGATAAATCACAAGGAGCTCGTGATAAAGCGTTATCGGAATTTAAAAATGGCAAAGTGAGAGCTTTGGTTGCAACTGATGTAGCAGCGCGTGGTATCGATGTTGTTCAATTGTCGTATGTAATAAATTTTGAATTACCCTATGTGGCAGAAGATTATGTTCATCGGATAGGAAGAACAGGCAGAGCGGGAAATAATGGTATAGCTGTATCTTTGTTGTCACCGGATGAAGAATGGCTACTCACAGCAGTAGAAAAAGTCATTGAAAGCCGCTTACCACAACAATGGCTTCCAGGTTATGAGCCGGATCTAACTAAAGTTACAAAAGCAAGTAAGCCAGTAAATAAGAAAACTGCTCGAAAGCAAGCTCTTTTGGGGGGTAAAGACGACAAAAGGAAAAAGAGAAATAAGAAAAAGCCATCATCAATGGCGCGTAGATAGATGATGATTGGTGCAATAAGTTAAGGAGAGTTCCTAGCAATGTCACTAGCATTTGCGCCACCAGCAATAGCTGCGGCAGTTGCCGATTCATGAGATATTCCCGATTGAATAGCTGCACTAATGATATCTCGCGTTTTCTCACGATGCGAAGAACTAACAGCGACACTTATAACGTCGCTATCATCTGAAGATAGTCTAAGCGTATCTTTAACAAAACTTGTTACTTGCTCTGGAAATGTTTTAACAGCAATAACAAGTATGTCTAATAGTTTTTCAGGATAACTTTGCATTGTATTATTAATAATATTGTCTGCCATCATAGGCTCTGTTGTTATCGCAACTCTTACAATGTTATCAAGTTCTTCTGGGAAGTGTGATACAGCTGATTGAACAATTTCTTTTGCATAGGCAGGTTCTTCACTGATAGCGATACTGACTATATCTGTGCTAGTTGCAATTTCGGATTGTAATAATGTTGAAATTACATCGCTAGTTAAGGCAGGCTCAGCTCTTAATGCACCACAAATTATTTGTCTGTACTCTTGTGGAAATTTTGCTATAGCAACTTTTAAAACAACGTCAACTTGCTCGGGATATCTTTTGAGTAATGCATTAACACTACGTTCAACTGCAAAAGAAGGGTTTACTTGATGTTCAACTAATTGATCAAATAAATCAGAGATCACACGCTCTTGCCTATTTTCAAGTGAATTATAAGAAGTGGTGCTGTGTGAAGAAAAAGATAGGCTTATAACAATAGTTAATAAAATGTAGATATACTTCATTTATTCCACTCACAAAATTTATTATAAATATTCCTCAAATAGTATTCCTTTAACTAGAGGGGTATAAGCTATAGCAATAATAATCTTTTATTACTGATTAGATTAGTGGCTTTTAAGCATGAAAATTCACTAATATTCTACAACTTAGTCCATAAACTATTCGTATAGTTCAAATTATCTTCGAACAAATAAAAAAAACAAAATAAAGCTTGATACGTCAGGCCATATCTATACAATGCGCTCCAGTTCCAAGGGGTTCAGCCAAAAAGCTTAATCAACTGG
>CAJXUT010000298.1 GCA_913061365.1 uncultured Colwellia sp. | reverse complement strand
CGATTGAGATAACTAAACGTAAGTTAGCTTCAACCATTTCTTTTTTAGCACGACGCGCTTTTGCTTCGCCAATTGACATACGACGGTTAATGTCTTTTATGCCATGAATATTTAAGAAGGTTTCTTCTTCAATTAGGTTTAATTTATAGATACAACGTTCAACGTCTAACTCTACATCAGCCAATCTTGCTGAGTAACTATGTCCTGCGGCTTTTTCAGCTTCAAACCAGTCTTTTGAAGTTTCATTACCAGGGAAAATCTTAATGAATGTTGTTTTAGGCATGCCTGCGCCAACAACACAGTGTTTCATAATTAAACGTTCTTGCACACGTAGTCTGTCCATAACACTACGCATGTTTTTAACTAATTTATCAAATAATTTAGGAATTAAGCGAAACTCTTTAAATATTTCAGCTACAACATCAATGGCGTCTTGAGCATCTTTATGACCACGACCCTTTGCTGAAATAATTTGATTTGCATTTTCATACGCTTCACGTAATTCACCGAATTTTTCACGAGCTAGTTCTGGATCTGGGCCCGTATCTTCTTCTTCTTCATCTTCTTCATCTTCTTCAGATGCATCACTGTCTTCATCTTCTAATTCATCTTTAGAAAGCTCAGAGCCTACATGCGTAGCTGCAGCAGGAATATCTTCATCTTCAGCATCTGGGTCTAAAAAGCCAACAATAATATCACTTAAGCGAGCTTCTTCAGTTTCAAAATTATCCCACATATCAAGTAGGTAGTTTATCGCTGGCGGATATTCAGAAACACTACGTTGTACTTCTTTAATCCCTTCTTCGATACGCTTGGCAATGACAATCTCGCCTTTGCGAGTTAATAGCTCAACCGTACCCATTTCACGCATATACATACGAACAGGATCGGTTGTACGACCAATTTCACTTTCCACTGTTGCAAGTGCTTGAGCAGCAGCTTCAGCAGCGTCTTCATCAGTATTTGCTTCGCTCATCATTAGCGTGTCAGCATCAGGAGCATTTTCAAAAACTTGAATACCCATGTCGTTGATCATACTAACAATGTCTTCGACTTGGTCGGAATCGATAATATCTTGAGGAAGATGATCGTTAACTTGTGCAAACGTTAAATAACCTTGCTCTTTACCTTTGGTTATTAAATCTTTCAATCTAGATTGAGGGGCTTGTTCCATTGACGAGTGTCCACCTATGTCTGGTAATATGGTTTATTCAACAATATTTTATAAAATTGGATAGCAAAAGCTGCACAAATAAAGCGGGAAATTATAGCGAGTTTTCTGTACTATTTCCAGTCTTCAATCTAACTAAAAGTGTCTGCTTTTTACGTATTATCTACTTTGTCTCAATCAAGTATAGCCGTTACGCTACATTAAGCATTGAGTATTGTTTGTAGCTCTTGCTTTTCTTGTTCTGACATTTGACCTGTTCGGGCCTTTTGCAGTAAAAATTCAGCACGTTGTTCAACAAAATCATTGAGTAATTTTTCAATACTATCAAGAAAAACATCTTGTGCTGCTTCAGCTTCAATATGATGCTGCCAACACATGAGTTTCGCTAGTTGCTTACCTTGGTCTGTATCACGAAAATACTCGAGCAATTGCGCCGTTTTTATATTCGGGTTTTGCTGACATAAGGTTAATAATTGAATTAACAAATCAACACCGGGAATAGTTAACGGCTGTAATGCTGAAATATCTCCTAATGATTTAACTATATGGGGATGCTCTAGCAATAATGCAATAGCTAACCTTACTGGTGTGACTTTAGTATTCACTTTCGGTTTTTTAATCGTCTCTAATCCAGTAACGCTTTTACGAAATTTTGTTAGGAATTGTTCACTTCCCGTTCCAAAATTATTAGCAACGTCATTAATAATGGCATCTTTTAATACACTATCAGGTAACTTTGCTAATAGTGGCTGAAAAGAATCAACCAAGGATGCTCTACCTTCAAACGAGTTCATATCTACTTGCAACATCAATTGCTCAAATAAGAACTTAGATAAGGGCATTGCCTCATCAAGAAACGTTTCAAATGCCTGCTGACCTTCTTTACGAATTAACGAGTCGGGATCTTCACCATCGGGTACAAAAACAAATTTTAATGAGAAGCCGTCACGAATTAATGGCAAGGCATTCTCCATTGCACGCCAAGCAGCATCACGCCCTGCTCTGTCACCGTCATAACAACAAATCACTTCCTTCACTGTGCGAAACATGGTTTGTAATTGTTCTGTTGTGGTAGCGGTTCCTAAAGAAGCAACGGCATAGTCAACACCATGTTGAGCTAACGCTACAACATCCATATAACCTTCAACAACAACTAAACGTGTAAGGTTTTTATTGGCTTGTTTGGCCTCATATAAGCCATACAGTTCTTGGCCTTTATGATAGATACGTGTTTCGGGTGAGTTCAAATATTTAGGTTTTTCATCACCTAAAACGCGTCCGCCAAAACCTATCACGCGTCCACGTTTATCATGAATAGGAAACATAATACGACCGCGAAACCGATCGTAAGGTCGATTTTTATCACTTTGAATTGCCATACCTAAATCAACAAGTTGTTGATTAGCTTCACCCTTACGTGAATAGGCTTTCATCATGCCGTCCCAAGCATCACTGATATAACCAATGCTAAAACGTTTTACTACTTCGCCACTTAAGCCGCGGCCTTTTAAATAATTAACCGCGACCTCTTTATCAGGGGCTACTTTTAATTGCTGTTGATAAAAGCGAGCAATTTGATTCATCAATTCATAATCGTCTTGCTTTTGCTGATAAACCTCATGCTGTCGACGTTGTTCAGCTGGGCTTGCATTATTTTCTTCTCGAACAACTTCAACACCACAGTGATTAGCAAGCTCTTCAATCGCATCAACAAAATCAAGACGATCAAATTCCATTAAAAAAGAAATAGCATTACCATGTTCGCCACAGCCAAAACAATGATAGAACTGTTTATCTTGGCTTACAGTAAAAGAAGGAGATTTTTCATTATGAAAGGGACAGCAGGCTTGATAATTTTTACCTGCTTTTTTCAATGGTACACGTGAATCTACAACGTCAACAATATCTGAACGTGCAAGTAAATCATCTATAAACTGTCGAGGAATACGTCCTGCCATAGTGTTCAAAAACTCATTAATTAAAAAGATAAATTAATAGTGACCATTCACCTCGTTATGAGGGAGCCGTTATTTTGCAGGTTTTCTGTGTGAATTACGTTAATTAGCGCTTAACTTATCTATTTTTTGCACTTTATTTATAATAAAAAGCATCAAAAAAAGAGCCATTAAAGAAAACATAAATAAAGTATTCTACACAAAAAAGCCGTAATAACCTAAGTCATTACGGCTTTTTTAATATTTTAACCTATATTAATTTAAGGCTGCTCTCACTTGGCTGCTTACTGCACCCATGTCAGCTCTACCTTGCAATACAGGTTTCAATACTGCCATTAATTTACCCATGTCAGCCATTGAAGCTGCACCGGTTTCATTAATAGCATTATCGATTAAATCTTTAATTTCTGCATCAGTTAAAGGCTGTGGAAGAAAGAACTCAATTGCACTGACTTCTTCAGCTTCTTTCGCTGCTAACTCATCACGCCCACCTTCGCTAAACATTTTGATCGACTCTTTACGCTGCTTAACCATTTTAGTTAAGATTGCTGTAACGTTATCATCTGTTGCTTCGGTGTTGTGATCAATTTCAGCTTGCTTGATCGCAGATAATGCCATACGAATTACACCAAGACGACATTTGTCTTTAGCGCGCATAGCATTTTTCATTTCATCTTTAAGTTGAATTAGAAGTGACATCTAAAACACTCTAGAAGTTACTAAGGACATTATTAAAAAATAATGATTTAGTACATGCGAACGTGACGAGCGTTCTCACGAGAAACTTTTTTCGCAGCACGTTTAACAGCAGCTGCTTTCTTACGTTTACGTTCCCAAGTTGGCTTTTCGTAACATTCGCGACGACGAACTTCTGAAAGGATACCTGCTTTCTCACATGAACGTTTAAAACGACGTAATGCTACGTCAAATGGTTCGTTTTCTCTTACTTTAATTACTGGCATGTACTTATTTACCTTAGTATATATCCTGTCTCTTATACACATCTCCGAGCCCAC
>CAJXUT010000297.1 GCA_913061365.1 uncultured Colwellia sp. | reverse complement strand
GGGCTCGGAGATGTGTATAAGAGACAGAGTATCATAATAGAGTTTTTTAAATAAGTGTTATTTAACAAGTGTTTAAATTTTATTTTTTCATTGGTTTTATTCCTTTGTCTTCAAACAGAACTCATTTTCATAGGCGTCTTTTAACTGTAATAAAACTGTCATATAACTGTCATATAATCCTGACCGTTAAGATTTCATACCCTAAGTGAAAGTCGCTTAGTAAAGTTAACATTGTCGGATAAATACGTTATTATCCGCCCTGAAAGATAATAAACTGGAAACCATTATGGCCAGAAACACAATATTAGGCGTCTTTGCAAAGTCACCTATTAAACCATTAGAAAAACATATCCGCTTGGTTGTTAAATGTAGCAATCAACTTATTCCTTTCTTTTCAGCTTGTTACGAACAAGATTGGAGTGAAGCGACTAAAATTCGTCGTAAAATATCTAAGTTAGAGCAAGATGCTGATACTTTAAAACGTCAATTAAGATTGGAGCTGCCAGGCGGCTTATTTATGCCTGTAGACAGAGCTGACTTACTCGAACTACTGACTCAACAAGATAAAATAGCCAACTGTTCAAAGGATATTGCAGGGCGTGTTTTAGGTCGTAAATTGGAGATACCAACTAGTTTACAAGAACAATTCTCTGCTTATTTAGTACGTTGTATTGAAGCAACTGAAAAAGCTGCTGAAGCAATAAATGAATTAGATGATTTGTTAGAAACAGGTTTTCGAGGTCGTGAAGTCGCATTGGTTGAGAAAATGATTAATCAATTAGATGAAATTGAAGATGATACGGATACTATGCAAATTGCCTTACGTAAGGATTTACTTGCTTTAGAAGCGACTTTAAATCCGGTTGATGTAATTTTCTTATATCAAATTATCGATTGGGTTGGCTCATTAGCCGATCTAGCTGAACGTGTTGGTGCACGTTTAGAAATTCTTCTCGCTAGAAAATAAGGGTTAACTGATGGAAATTTTACTTAACTCTGGAACTACCTTAGTGCTAATGGCCGGTATTGTTGGCTTATTTATGGCTTGGGGTATTGGCGCTAATGATGTTGCTAATGCTATGGGAACCTCAGTTGGTTCGAAAGCTTTAACAATTAAGCAAGCTATCATTATTGCAATGGTGTTTGAATTTGCTGGTGCTTATTTAGCCGGTGGTGAGGTTACTTCAACAATACGTAAAGGGATTATTGATGCTAGCTTCTTTGTTGACACCCCAGAATTACTTGTTTTTGGGATGATATCTGCTTTGTTTGCCGCAGCGACTTGGTTGCTTATTGCATCGGCATTAGGTTGGCCTGTTTCTACAACGCACTCTATTGTTGGCGCCATTGTGGGCTTTGCAGCCATGGGTGTAAGTGTTGATGCGGTAACTTGGTCTAAAGTAGGCGGTATTGTTGGTAGTTGGGTTATAACACCATTAATCTCAGGTGTTATTGCATTTCTTATTTTCAATAGTGCACAAAAGCTAATTTTTGATACGGATAAACCACTACAACAAGCAAAACGTTGGGTGCCGCTATATATGTTTTTAGCAGGCTTTGTTCTAGCGCTAGTTACCATTAAAAAAGGTCTTAAACATTTAGATTTACATATTGGTAACACTGAAGGCTTTATTTATGCTGCTATAACTGCCGTTTTGGTAGCTATTATTGGTAAAGTGTTTATTAATCGTCTTAAGTTTGATGAATCGGCAGCATTAAAGACTCATTATGCTAACGTAGAAAAAGTTTTTGCTGTATTAATGATTGTCACTGCATGTTGTATGGCATTTGCACATGGCTCAAATGATGTTGCTAACGCAATTGGTCCATTGGCTGCTGTTGTGAGTATCGTTGATAATGGTGGTCAAATTGCCGCTAAGTCGACTATTGCTTGGTGGATATTACCTCTAGGTGGTTTTGGTATCGTTGCAGGTTTAGCTATTTTTGGTCATAAAGTTATGGCGACTATTGGTCATGGTATTACGCATTTAACACCGAGCCGTGGTTTTGCTGCTGAGTTAGCAGCTGCTTGTACCGTTGTTATCGCTTCTGGCGCAGGTTTACCTATTTCAACAACGCAAACCTTAGTAGGTGCAGTGTTGGGTGTAGGTATGGCTCGTGGTATTGCAGCAATCAACTTAGGTGTAGTACGCAATATTGTTGTTTCTTGGGTTATTACATTACCGGTTGGTGCAGGATTATCCATATTATTCTTCTGGATGATGCAAGCGACCTTTACCTAAATAAACTCGCTATATAAATATCAATAATAAAAAAGCCGCAACACTTGTTGCGGCTTTTTTAGTTGATTTAATTAGACTTTATCGGTCTTTAATCGCGTGCTGTAACTTCAAGTAAGTGATAGCCAAACTGAGTTTTTACTGGACCTTGTACTTCGTTTAGCGGTGCAGAAAATACTACTTTATCGAATTCTGGAACCATTTGACCAGGACCAAAAGTACCTAGGTCACCACCTTGTGCTTTTGAAGGACAGTTTGAATGTTCTTTTGCTACTTCAGCAAAATCTTTTCCATCTTCAATTTCAGCTTTTAATGCTAAACACTGTTCTTCAGTATCAACCAATAAATGGCGTGCTGCAGCTTGTGACATAATTCATCTCTTCCTGTGTAGTTATAATAAAAATCGTATTTACCATATCGTATTTTCCTTTGATTTTAAAGGTCTGTTGATTTAAATTAGTCACTCTTAAACATGCTCAAATAGATCAAAGCTACGTCAATTTTTGATTTTGTTTGACTATAAAACTCTAACTTCAAAGATAAAAATATGAGCCATAGCTTATTTAATAATAAACTGCCTAACCTGAAACACTTAAATTACCTATTGGCACTAGATAAGCACCAGAATTTTAACAAAGCTGCAGAAGCGTGTTTTGTTAGTCAATCAACACTTAGTAGTGCCATTGTAAAACTAGAAGAACAGCTTTCTTGTCAATTACTTGAAAGGGATCATAAACGTTTTATCTTTACTAGCCATGGAAAGCGGGTAGTTGAACTTGCCCAAAGATTGATTGTACACGCCAATGAGTTTATAGCCTTTTCTCAGCAACAAGGGTGTGAAAAGAGTGGTAGTATTAATCTTGGTTGTATTCCTACAATAGCACCTTTTTTATTGACTGATTTAGTGCAAGATTGTCAAAGAAAATTACCTAATCTTGAGTTATATCTCAGAGAAGACACAACCGATAACTTACTTTTACAGTTGGAGCAGGGGGAAATTGATTGTGCAATACTTGCTTTTCCTATACCTAATAATAACTTTTTCTCGACAATATTAGGACAAGATAAGTTTTACATTGCCGGTGATGAAAAGTTGATTAATAGCTTTCAAACTTCTTCTGAGTATCAAAGTTTACCAGAGAAAAGTGTTTTTTTACTGAACGAAGAGCATTGCTTAACTGCACATGCAATATCTGCATTAAAACTATCAAATGCAAGTTTGATTAATAGGTTTTCAGCTTCAAGTTTAGCAACCTTAGTACAAATGACAGCCTTTCATCATGGGGTGACCTTTTTACCTGAAATGGCGGTGAATAAGGGGGTTGGAAAGTCTGAGGGATTGTTAATTAAGCCTATGCAAGGGGAGATTTTTCGAGATATAGGTATGATTTGGCGGAAAACTAGTATGCGAGAAACTACTTTTACATCGTTAGCTGATGTTGTGAGTGATACGCTACTGTGTCATAAATAAGATAAGCTTTAACTGTCTTTACATGCGTCTTTAGTGGTTTCATCATTAGAATATGAAAGAAAGTTACCGTTTATCACGTTACTGTTCTTTGTATCTGAATGCGTAAAAAAAGCTATTATTTGTTGTAACTTATCATTAAAGATAATTGAAAACTCAAAAAACTTATTTTTTTCATTAATTACCTTTGCTTGAATAAAGCCTAATCCTTCATCCACGTTTTGTGTTTCCCAAACAGGGGATAATAATGAGTGTGATGCTATAGGAGAAGATAAACTATAAGCTTTAGCCTCGTTAGTTACTTCATTTTTAGACCAACTAGACCAAGATATAATTATAACGGAAATCATTAGTAACAATGCTATTAGCTGTTTCATCTCTTTATACCTTTAAAGTCATTGAAATCAATTAGACCGTTTATATTAATTAAAGTTTCATCTTTTTAAAAATTATTTTTACACGGGTAACAATACTAAGG
>CAJXUT010000296.1 GCA_913061365.1 uncultured Colwellia sp. | reverse complement strand
ATACGAGATTCCTCTACGTCTCGTGGGCTCGGAGATGTGTATAAGAGACAGATGAAATATACTCCTTTTTTAGTGGCTTGTATGGCCGCATTATTATCTGGCTGTTCAAGTAATGACAATATTTGCGAAGATATAACCTTAGCTTCGGAACAAATTCAACAATGCCAAGCGTTACATCGCCAAATAATAAATGCCAAGGGTAAACCTTTAATTCGCACAGAGCTAGAACGTAGATATCAACAAGATTGTATTGATGTTCGCTATTACCGAGATGAGAAGCAATCTGCGATATGTGGTAATAAACACCGCGTAAAAGAAATTATAAAAAGTGCAAAGCAAGAAGCAAGTAATAAATAATTTAACCGTTAATTTTTCTATAAAAGCTTATTATGTTAGGTTAGTACTTATAAAATAGAGAGTAGAGTGTTCTCTATTAATAATGATGGTGATTTTTTAATCTATAATTGACACTGTGCTTGATAAAATAACTATTAATTCTGTGGTAATGAAGAGCAGGGAAGTAATGCAGACTGAAACTGATAAAACAGTAGAAGTAAATAAATCTGATGAGTTGATATTGTTACAAGAACAATATAAAAACTTACAAGGGCGTTATACCGCATTATTTCGTCTTAATCAGTTATCACAAGAATGTGAAGACCTAAACGACTTTTACCCGCAAGTTCACCGCACTATTGCCTCTTTAATGACGGCAAATAACTTTTTTATTGTTAATTATGACCAAACTTTCTCTACCTTAGAGTTCGTTTATTATGTAGATGAAAAAGATGATAAACCTGAAGGCATTATTGATTATAGTAATTTTTCAGGCTCTTTAACTAATCTAGTTATTGAATCGATGCAGCCACTATTGATCACTCCAGAATTAGAAAAGCAATTAGCTGAAAATAATAAAATTAAGCTTTTTGGCACTACAGGAACAGATTGGCTAGGTGTTCCTTTAATGCATAATGATTTAGTTATTGGCGTTATGGTGGTACAAAGTTACAGTGAAACACTTCGTTATACTGAACAAGATTTAAGCCTACTTACCTTTGCAGCTCAGCATGTGGTTGGTGCTATGATGCGTTTGCAAGATAAAGAGCGTTTAACAAGCGCTGTACATGCTAGAACGCAAGAATTGATGATGCAAATTCGTGAGCGAGATAAATCAGAATTACTGCAAGAATCATTGTATCGAATATCAGAGTTAGCAAATGACGCGAGTTTTAATATTAATATTTTCTATTCGAAAGTACATAATATTATCGGACAATTGATTCATGCAAAAAACTTCTCAATTGCAAAATATGATAAAACAAACGGCAAAGTTGAATATGTTTATGTGGTTGATGAAGATTCGAGTCAACCAGAGGACTTTTTTGAAAAGCAAAAGCAACCTGATTACTATTCGACACTGGTTATAAACCAACAAAAAACCATTCTGTTAAGTAAGGGGGATATGAGAACCTTATTTGAAGACGGACATACTTTAGAGCCAGCTTCTGGTGAACATTCTTGGCTGGGCGTTCCTCTGATCTATTCAGGGCAATTATTAGGTTTAATGGTTCTTAAAAGCTATAGCAGTTTAACTACCTATTCACAGCAAGACAGTGAGTTATTAAACTTTGTTTCTAATCATATTTCTGCTTCGATAAAGCGACGTGAAACTTCTGAAATAGAAAGAGAAAGTCATGAACGGTTAGAGCAACAAGTTAAACTTAGAACCTTAGCTTTAGAAGAAGAAATTGTTCAACGAAAACAAGTTGAGAAGCAGCTTAAACATACGGCGTCACATGATAGTTTAACGGGCTTACCAAACAGAACCGTTTTTCTTAACTTATTAAACCATGCTATAGCCTGTAATCAACGTAAGCCTGAACTTGCATTTGCTGTTCTCTTTTTGGATTTAGATCGCTTTAAAATTGTTAATGACAGTTTAGGTCATCATGCGGGTGACACACTTTTAAAACTCATTGCCAGAGAATTAACAGCTATCGTTCGTGGTAAAGATACTGTTGCCCGTTTAGGCGGTGACGAGTTTGTTATTTTAATAGAAGACCTTGATAGCAATAAAGAAGCTTTTGAAGTTGCTCAACGTATAACTGACTTCTTACAACAACCGTTTACAATTGACAATCAACTTGTATTTACGGGAACAAGTATCGGTATATTATTTAGTGATGTTCGCTACAGTAATGCAGATACCATGTTACGAGATGCTGATACTGCAATGTACCACGCTAAAGATAATGGTAAAGGACGTTATGAAGTATTTGATGCTAGTATGCATCAAAGGGTACAAAATGCGTTATCTTTAGAAGCAGATATTAGAGAAGCTATTGAGTGGCAAGAATTTATTCCATTTTATCAGCCGATAATTCAATTAGAAAATGAATCATTGAAAGGTTTTGAAGCGTTAGCTCGTTGGCAAAGTAAAAAGCGAGGATTTGTTTTTCCTAATGACTTTATTCCGTTAGCCGAAGAGACCAATTTAGTTCAAGCAATAGATTTACAAATTGTACAAAAAGCGTGTGAACAATTAAAAACTTGGCAGGAAACGTTATTAAGAGATGATCTTTATGTGAGCTGTAACTTATTTTGTAGTCAATTCTTTAATGCTTCTTTGCCGGATGATATTGAGAAAATACTGATAAACACAGGTTTAAAACCAGAGCATTTACGAGTAGAGCTAACCGAAAGAGCTTTGTTAGAAAATACAGGTATTGTATTAACTAACATGAAAGCTTTGAAGCGCTTAGGGGTAAAAATATTACTTGATGATTTTGGTACAGGCTACTCAAGTTTAAGTTATTTACATCGTTTCCCTATTGATGTGTTAAAAATAGATCGTTCTTTTATTACCAATGTACATGAGCATGAAAACAATAAAGCTATCATAAAAACCATTATCGACTTAGCGGCCAACTTAAATATGGTAACGGTTGGAGAAGGTATTGAAAATAGTGAGGATGCACTATTATTACAAAAAATGGATTGTTTATATGGTCAGGGCTATTATTATGCCAAACCTATGCAAGCAAGTGATATGGAACAATATATTATTGCTAAAAGCATTTAAATTAATAGCCGTTAGTTTTTAAATTCAGCGATGGTTACTGTCGTTTCTACACGTTTCCCTTGGCGATAAACTTTGAAAATCAATGGCGTGTTGGGTGCTTCTGCAATGATATCTAATGCTTGTGTAATGCTATTAATAGGTTGACCTGCAATTTCATAAATAACATCACCTACTTTTAGATTACCTTTATCAGCAGGGCTGTTAGGTGTCACAGACTCGACTTCAAAGCCCTTTAAATCAGTAAAATAATGTTCGGCAGATATTCCTAACCAACCACGAATTACCATACCATTCTCAATTAATTGATACATTACTTTTGCAGCTAATTGATACGGTACCGCAAAGAAAATTCCTTGAATATTTTGCTGAGGATTTGCACTTGATTGAGAGAACTTACGCGAATTAATTCCTACAAGTACCCCATTACTATTAATAAGAGCACCACCTGAGTTACCATCATTAATTGCAGCATCCATCTGTAAGAAGTTTAAATAGTTAGTATTACTCAAACCACTACGACCTGTTGCACTAATAATGCCTTGGGTAACTGTTTGTCCTAGGTTTAATGGATTACCAATTGCTAAAACAATATCGCCAACTAATGATTGTTGGTGAATATTTTGAGGAATAACAGGAAGATTTGTCTGATCAACTTTTAATACGGCTAAATCAGTTACTTTATCAAAGCCGATTAACTCAGCATGAAATTCTTGACCACTTTGAAGTAATACCTTAATAAGATCGGCATTTTGAATAACATGCATATTAGTTAAAATGTAACCATTGCTATGCATAATAACACCTGAGCCTAATCGAGTAGACTTTATTGCACGTTGACCATAATTTTGACTTGACTGTATTGCTTCAGAATAAATGTTAACAACAGCTGGGCTAGCTAAACTTACGGCTTTAGCATAAGACAGTGCTTGAGGTGCTTGCATTTCTTTATTAAGTAACTGCTTAATAAAGCTATTATCATTTAGTCCTGGAACTAATAACAGTAGAGCAACTGCGAATAAAACGCCATAACTGATAGAATTCACAATATACTTTAATGCAGATTTTAGCTTCAAAAGGAAATACTCAATGGAATATGATCTGTCTCTTATACACATCTGACGCTGCCGACGAAGAGGATAGTGTAGATCT
>CAJXUT010000295.1 GCA_913061365.1 uncultured Colwellia sp. | reverse complement strand
AGATTCCTCTACGTCTCGTGGGCTCGGAGATGTGTATAAGAGACAGGTTATCTACGCTAAAAAATGCAGCGCTCAATAGTTTAGCTGGCGCTATTGGCATGGCTTCTGCTCACAAAGCATTGAATAAAGTTTGTTTAATTACCCCAAATGAAGAAGAGCAACTCGCTAGTTGTTTCTCACACTTTTTTGCTCAGTTACAACTTTCACCTAAAGAGCTATTTGAACAAGTTAACTTTCATCAGCAAAAACGTGAACTACTAGAAAACCATGCTAAACAACAACTAACAACAATTAACCAATTAGAAAATGAGATAGAACAACGGCTCAAAGCCGAAAAAGAAACACTATTACTTAACGAACAACTAGAGCTAAGAGTATACGAGCGGACACAAGCCTTAAGCCAAAGTAACCATGAACTGCAACAAACCCTAACCATATTAAAAGAAACCCAATCACAGCTATTAGAAAATGAGAAAATGGCTTCATTAGGCGGCTTAGTCGCTGGAGTAGCTCATGAAGTCAATACTCCAATAGGCATAGTATTGACGGCACTTAGCTTTATGAAAGATAAGTGCAATAACATTATAGACGCCTTAGCCGATAAAACTTTAACGTCTAAAAAATTAACGGTTTTTACTCAAGATTTAGAACAAGGATTTGAGCTATCTCTAACGAATATTAACCGTGCAGTTGAGCTGATAGAAAGCTTTAAACTTATTGCGGTTGATAGCGTTGTAGATGATGCCAGAGAGATTAACCTACAGCATTACTTACAGGATATATTAAGATCATTAAAGCCAAAACTAAAAAGTGCTAACATTGCAATTGAACTAGATTGCCCTAAAGATATTGTCATTTTCTCGTACCCTGGTGCTATAGCGCAAATAACTAATAACTTAGTTATTAATAGCTTACTACACGCATTTGACTCTCAGGATTCAGGAAAGGTATTTATTTCGGCACAACAACATGAAAATACGATTACACTTATATATGGAGATGATGGCAGCCCTTTAAATGAAGAGAGCCAAATCCGCTTATTTGAACCTTTTTACACCACTAAAAGAGGTAAAGGCGGCTCAGGGTTAGGTGCACATATTGTTTACAATCTAGTAACGCAACGATTAAAAGGCAATATAGAATTAATAACAAATCAAACAAAAGGGAAAAGCTTTAAAATACTTATCCCTAGTGACAGCCGTACGCATAGCAATCCAGAAGATAACGATCCTTTCACCTTTTATAATATTTAATTAACTACTACTTACTCAAAGAGAGCTAACTCATTATTTAATGGGATTAATAATCCTTACTTTTTAAGCTTTGCAAAGGCATCTGCAAAGGCATTACCCATCGCCGCATTATCAATTTTTTTCGCTTTAGGCTTATGCTGTTTTCTTTGATTAGATTCCTGTGTTTTAACGTTTGAAGAGTGCTTGTTATTTTGCTTAGAGTTTTGACTTGTTGGCTGTTTAACATTTGACCCCTTGGCACTAACACTATCATTCAGACGCATCGTTAAACTGATACGCTTACGTGCAACATCCACTTCAAGAACTTTTACTTTGACAATTTCGCCAGCTTTTACGAATTCGCTGGGATCATTAATAAACTTATCAGTAATTGAAGAAATATGAACTAAACCATCTTGATGTACACCAATATCAACAAAAGCACCAAAGTTAGCAACATTAGAAATAATCCCTTCGAGTACCATACCAACCTTTAGATCTGATATGTTATTGATGCCATCAGCAAATGTAGCCGTTTTAAATTCAGGCCTTGGATCTCGACTCGGTTTAGCTAATTCGCTAAGTATGCCCTTAATAGTTACTTCACCAAATTGTTCAGTGGTTAGATCATCAATACTTACTTGCTGTAATTGCTCACTGTTACTTAATAAACTTGCACTATCAATATTTAGCTGTTGAATAATTTTTTCTACAATAGGATACGTTTCTGGATGAACTGCACATTGATCTAATGGGTTGTCACCACCACTAATACGTAAAAATCCTGCCGCTTGTTCAAATGCTTTAGGTCCTAAACGTGCAACTTTTTTCAATTGTTTACGATTTGTAAAAGCACCCTGCTCATCTCGAAAATTGACAATATTATTAGCCATGGTTTTGTTTAAACCGGCAACACGCGTTAGTAGTGCAGCTGAGGCACTGTTAAGATCAACACCCACAGCATTTACACAATCCTCTACCACATCATCAAGACTTTGGCTTAATTGGCTTTGACTAACATCATGTTGGTATTGACCTACGCCAATAGCTTTTGGATCTATTTTTACTAATTCTGCCAATGGATCTTGTAAGCGTCTAGCAATAGAAACTGCGCCGCGTAATGATACATCTAAATCAGGAAATTCATTGGCAGCAAATTCTGAAGCAGAATAAACTGATGCTCCCGCTTCTGAAACGAGCATTTTCTTCACGTCTTTTGAGTCTAACTGCGTAATAACATCACTAGCCAATTTATCACTTTCTCGAGAGCCTGTACCATTACCAATGGCAATAAGTTCAACCTTATACTGACGACATATATTAACGAGTGTGCGTACAGATTTATCCCAATGATTTTGTGGTGCGTGAGGAAAAATAGTTGTAGTGTGCACTAACTTACCTGTGCTTTCTACAATGGCAATTTTACAACCCGTACGTAAGCCAGGATCTAATCCTAAGGTAACTTTTGGCCCCGCCGGTGCAGCCATTAATAAATCAGTAAGATTTGTCGCAAAAACTTTTATAGCTTGCAGCTCAGCTTGTTCTCGTTGTTGACCTAACAACTCATTACTTAAACTAACACTGAGCTTAGTTTTCCATGCAATTCGCACAGTATTGGTTAAAAAACTTGCTGCAGATTGGCCTGTCAGTCGCAATGTTAAGTGCTCACTAATTATTTGCTCTGCACTTGAAACACTCGAAGCTTCTTGTCCGGGATCAACATCAATTTTTAATTGTAAAAAACCTTCATTCCGCCCTCTTAACATAGCCAACAGTCGATGTGACGGCACTAATTTCAATTTTTCACTATGATCAAAGTAGTCACGAAATTTTACTGCGGCTTTCTCTTGGCCTTTCACTAACCTTGCCGTTAAATGCGCTTGCTTTAACATGTGATTTCGCAGCTTTTGTAGTAAATTAGCATCTTCGCTAAAACGCTCTGCTAAAATAGAACTTGCACCCTCTAACACACTTTTCACATCTTCAAAGCCTGCTGACTTATTCAAATATGACAAAGCTTCTTGTTCAGGTTTTAATTGCCAGTTATTAAACAAACTGTTTGCTAGTGGCTCAATTCCCGCTTCAATGGCTATTTGTCCTTTAGTGCGGCGTTTAGGCTTAAAGGGAAGGTACAAATCTTCTAAACGAGTTTTATTATCGGCATTAGTTATAAGTTTCGCCAATTCTGCTGTCAATTTATCTTGCTGTTTAATGCTCGTTAATATCACCTGACGACGGGCATCTAAATCGCGTAAATAACTTAAACGCTGTGCTAAATGGCGTAGGTGATTATCGTCTAATCCTTCCGTTGCCTCTTTTCTATACCTCGCAATAAATGGTACCGTAGCACCCCCATCTAATAAGGTAATGGCTGTATTAATTTGATTCGTTTTGACATTAAGTTCTTGAGCGATTTTTTCGGCAATTTCTGACATTAATTTACAGTTCCGGTGTTAGTGCTACACTTCGTGCTAAAGCTTTTTTTGACTTATATAGATCATATCAGAAACTCACTTAAGCGGATATTGAACTTTGCCCACAACCATCAAGAAATTATCAACTTATTACGCAACTTTTGTGGATAGTATTGTTAACAAATTTAATATAAATGAATAAAGTAAATGACCGCGACACTTCACCTTTGTAATTCTTAGGTTAGAATATACTGAATAAACTAATTCGCTTAGTCACAAGGAATCAAATGAAGTCATTATTAACAGCACAAGATCAGGGTACTCCCCTTTATATTTTCGAACAAAATAAACCTTTTGAATCTTGGTTAGCAAATCAAACTCAATTTACACAAAATTGGCTTAAACAAATTAGCTTTTCAGGAAATGGTTTAGCATTAATTCCTAATGAACAAGGGGAATTGTCACAGGCTATTTTTATTGTTGATGATGTAAATCATTTTTTTGCCTGTGGCGATTTAATTAAAAAGCTTCCTTCAGGGCAATTTTTACTGCTGTCTCTTATACACATCTCCGAGCCCACGAGACGTAGAGGAATCTCGT
>CAJXUT010000294.1 GCA_913061365.1 uncultured Colwellia sp. | reverse complement strand
GAGTATTTATAGCTACTCTTCTAGTTATATATCGCTGACTTATATTTAGTTAAGTGCTCGAATATACTCAAGATAAATTGATTTAAAACAAGCATTAACCTCACTATTTTGCTATAAACTAACTAAGCTTTATATAAGTTAATGTTTTTATTTTATCAAAATGAGGTTTGTCATGGAAAATTATCAAAATATTTTGGTTGTCATAGACCCGACTACCAATGAACAAAAAGCCTTAAACAGAGCAATAGACTTAGCCTCTAAAATCAATAGCAGTAATGAAGATCATTCAAAAGTAAAAGTGAGTGCATTCTTATGTGTTTTTGATTTTTCATACGAAATGACGACTATATTATCGAGCGATGAGCGTGATGTTATGCGCCAGTCTGTAATTAAAGATAAAGAGTTTTGGTTAGAGAATTTCATTAAAGAATTAGATTCTGATATAGAAATCGATTGCCAAGTGGTATGGCATAACAGACCCTTTGAAGCCATTATAGAACAGGTTATTGAACAAAATTATGATCTTGTGATTAAAAGTACACATCAGCATGATAAATTTAAATCCGTTATTTTCACCCCAACTGATTGGCATATTTTACGTAAATGTCCTTGCCCTGTATTATTAGTCAAAGAGCATGAATGGCCAAGTAATGGTAATATCCTCGCTTCGGTTAATGTTGGTAGTGATGAAGCAGAGCATCACTCTCTTAATATAAAAATATCTACAGAAGCTAAAAAGTTAGCCTCATTGATAGAAGCTAATGTGCACCTTGTTAATTCATTTCCAGGAACCCCTGTTAATATCGCCATAGAAATACCAGAATTTAACTCTACAGAATATAACGACTCCATGCTTAAACATCATGAAAAAGCTATGATTACACACGCGAATCAATTTGATATTAGCGTGGTGAATACACATGTTGAAGAAGGACTTCCAGAGACTGTAATTGAACAAGTGGCGAGTAAGTTAGATGCTGAATTAGTAATTTTAGGTACCATTGGTAGAACAGGTATTTCAGCGGCTTTAATAGGGAACACAGCAGAGCATGTTATCGATCAATTAAATTGTGATGTACTTGCTTTAAAACCAGACGGTTATATTTCTCCTTTAGCAAAGTAACAAAAATAGTTTTTCTTTTGTATATAGTGTAATTAAACTATCTTATGTTTAATTACACTACAAAGCTTATCTAGATTGACGAGAGCGAAGTTTCATTAGAAATATAATTGAGTGCCGCTGTTATTGCAGCAACTTGCGCCACAATACAGTTTTCATCATCAACATTGTGACTGTCCGGATAGACCTCAGTTGTCGTTACATAAGCGGCATCAGTTAAGCCCATACAAAGACCTAACTCTCTTGCAGCGTAATTAATAACGCCAAACTGTTCAAGTTCAACCCCAATAAGTTTATTATTCTCATCCGCAGGTGCAATATGAGTAACAGATTTAACTGTTTCTATAATCTTCTCTTGAAATAGAGCTTGTGGTTTACAAGTATCACCAACGAGATAAAAACCGTCTGGAATATTCCAATTTTTTTGCTCTATTGCATCACGCGCTGCTAAAGCAGGTCTAAAAACGGTATTATCGGTATTCGTTGTTTCATGCAAATCAATATGCATAACGACATCAGTGCCCAAAGAGTCGATAAAGTTCATCAATAATGATGACTCTTGGGCCGGACTATTTTGATAAAAAGAACGGTTGGGATCAATTGCTTGATTATTCCATCGATTAATCGTTTCGTAACCCCAAGGGCTAACGCAAGGTACCACAACAATATTAAAAAGTTGCCCCCACCTAGTATTTTTCTGCTTGGCTTCATTAAATAAAAACCTTAAAGCACCCTGCACTCCACTGGTTTCATAACCATGAACACCGCCAGTGACAAATACCGTTTTTTTATCTCTATGCCAGTCTTTATTTTTAAGGACAAACAATGGGTACCTGCTCTCATCAAGCATTAAAGCACCATATTGCTGAACAGTATAATAAGGGGTTAATTGAACAATTTTGTTAAGCACTTCATCCTTATAACTGCGCTTTATTGTTTGTTCTTCGAACCATTGTTGCTTATCAACATCACACCATTTTGTGCCTATAGTACCAATTGTTGTCATATGCTGCCTTTTATTTAGCGTCTGAGCGTCCCATAAATTTATGTTCACTGGTATTAACCTTGATTCTATCACCAGTCGAAATATGCTCTGGTACTTGCACAATCAATCCCGTTGATAGCGTTGCAGGTTTTGTACGAGCACTTGCAGATGCCCCTTTTATTGAAGGGTCTGTTTCAGAAATGACTAAATCAACTGAAGCTGGAAGTCCTACACCCACAGGCACGTCATCCACAATAATTACTGATAATCCCTGTGTTTCCTCATTAATGAATAACAACTCTTCACTAATACTTTCCTTGTTTAAGTTATATGGGGTGTAATCTTCATTATCCATAAAGACATATTCATCACCATCAATATATGAAAACATTGATGGGCGTCGACTTAAGTCTGCAAAGTTAAGCATATCTTCAGCTTTAAACGTTTCATCAACTTTAGCACCTGTTACGACATCATATAAGCGCATACGATATAAACTTCCACCTGCTCTACCTTGAGGAACAGAACGAGTAATATCTCTTACTATTAGTACTTTACCATTATGCTCTATCGCAGCATTTTTCTTTATATCACTAGCCTTTGGCATGAATAATCCTTAAATGAATTTTTAATACGTGTAATTATCCAAGAAAATAGCATGAACTCACGTTAATGCAAGTAATGAATGCTAGAAATATAAAGCTTGTTTACATCATTTTAAATTAGGTAAAGTTTCACAATAAAATTTAGATATTAAAAAGGCTAATGTAATCACTTACATTAGCCTTATATTAAGTTTTATAGATAATTGAAACTATTGCGTTTTAAATAATAAAGGCAATACAATCTACCACATCATATCATCAGGAATTTGGTAATCGGCATATGGATCGTCTTCATCAATGACTTCATCAAGAATCTTTTCATTTTGAACTAGAATAATGTTTTTATCTAATTCACTCAGTTTTTCGGCCGTTTCACGTGTCACTATATACGTAACATCATCTAAACCACATAGTGCTAACTGTCCGTTAACCAATGCTTTATGTGTGACTGCATCTAATGGAAGCTTTTTAATAGTCGTATTAAACGTATAGTTATAATCATTATCACCTGTTACATTTTTAATTTGATGATGAGTTAATATTTGTTTTATACGTAATACTTTCTCTTTTGCAGCTAGTTCCTGCTGTTTTTGTTCATTTAGTTCATTATCTTTAGCTTGCTTATCTGCTTTCGCTTTGATTAAGTCCTGCTGAACTTGTTCTTGCAAGCTATCACCATGTTGAACACCACTGCGTTTTTGTTTGTTCTTTTTACGTTTATCTACATTGGCTTGACGTGTTTTTTGTTTGGTCGTTAAACCTGCTTTGAGTAATTGATCTTGAAGTGATGCCATAGTTATCTAAAATTAAATAAATTGATGCTTTATTCTAGCAATAATCAACGATGAGACAAACGTCTTTAGTTAAATTTGATGCTATATAAATAGTCTGAGTAGCTTACTTTATAAGTCGTATTGGTTTTTCATCTTCAGGTGCAGATTCAAGCGGTGTAACCATAAGATCCTTAATTACTGACTCACCATTTTGATATCGATGATATGAGCACTGTTTCAGACCCATCTGTAAACAAAATTCATGGAAGCTTTTATAATCATTTTTAGTAAAAACCTGCTCATTCTTTGTTAACAAGCCGTCTACATACATGGCTTCACCATTAATATTGCAATTAGCTATAGCAGAATAAGGTTTGCCATATTCTGAAACTTTTAACGCGCGAACCATTTTCACTTCAAAAATCCAATCACCAATTTGTACATGTTTAGACATTAACTCTGACACTCGCTACCTCTTAAAAATTTAAGCCTAAACTTAATAAAATACATTTACGTGGTTAAATAATAACACTTGATTAATGTGAAAATCTAAACTATTAACAGCTTTTTTTAAAATTTAGCAAAAACAGGTACTTCTCCATTAGTTTTTATGCCTATTAACCACTTTAAACTCCATCAACTTGATTTTATTACACCTGTTTTCTCTATAAATTTGTATGTACCCCCTTCAATTTTAAGCATAGCAACCCCAAGGCTGTCTCTTATACACATCTGACGCTGCCGACGAAGAGGATAGTGTAGATCT
>CAJXUT010000293.1 GCA_913061365.1 uncultured Colwellia sp. | reverse complement strand
AGATGTGTATAAGAGACAGATATTATACGAATTAAAAAAAGATAAAAGCAAGCAAGAGATTATGACTAAGTTTTTTGGCTTTACAATATCTCCTAATAACTTTAAGTACTTCCCTCCAAAGCAGTCATTCATAGAACGATATTGCCACGATCAATTATTAAACAAGTTACTTGGTTTTCGTTCTTATTTAATTTCAATAATTCGCTTCAATGAAAAATTTGACTGCGTTAACAAGCAGGCTATTAAAAAATATACAAATATCATATCTGAATTAAATGAATACACTGATTCAATACAAGAATAAGGTGGATTTAGGACACCATAAAAGTGAATGTAAGTTCAACAAAACTGCACTTACCAAGGGAGGCTGGTAGTAGCTATGAAAATATCTTGCATAACTGAAAAGCCAGCCGTCACTTATGTGACCGCTGGTTTTTTATTAAGTTTAGATAGTAAGTAATCTGTAAGCTTTTGTTGCTTGGCTAATTCTTTTCTTATTAAGTCTGCATCAATTTGCTCGTGAGCTGATACTTCACTTGATATGTAACTTGAAACTGTTAGTAATGCTGAATTTCGTTCTATTTTATCAACATCAACCTCAGTATAAATATTGGTGTCAGCAATGCCATAATGATAGATGTCAGCCAAAGCTCTTAAATCTTTGATCTTGTTACATTTGCTATCAAATTTATAAAATGAACTGGCATCGATAAATTTTATCTTGGTATTTTTTGCCCTATTTTTTTTGAGAACCAGTACATATAAAGGGACTGTCCTGGAGGTTATGAGCTTTGGCGGTAATTGGATAACTGCATCAACATAATTGCCATCAAGCAAAAGGTTTCTTGCTTCACTTTCGGGTTGACGATGAAGAGGACCCTTTCCCAAAACAACAAAACCAATACCATCTTGTTTAAGCGACCAAATGATATGTTGGATAAAACCATGCTCTCGGTATTTGTCGAAAATAGTGTTTGAATCAACTCGCCCGTCTATGAATTCCTTTTTATATCTCTTACTAATTTCATGCTCTCTCACGCCCTCGGTTGCAGTGGGTTGAAATAGGGTATATGCAACATCAAAGCTTTCTTTACCTACGTTAGCATTGGGTGACAGTGCAAATGCATGTTTTGCGTCTATGTTTGCTGCTCCTGCGATTAATAGTTTCTCGTGAATGTATTTACTAGTTTGTAAAACCGATTCTGTCGTTATTGATACATTAGCATTATTAAGGACATAAGAAACTGAGGACTCCCCAGTGGTAGCAAACGGGTCATATGCATCATGAGGCCCATCCTTATTTGCCAGTAAAGATATTAACTCTGAAAAATCAAAAGGTGGTTCTTGGTAATTGAAATCTTTAGACAGCCTATCCTCAGCATTCATCAATTGAAGGCGTTGTAAAACATGATCGTAAATTACGGTTAACTCATGCACACCAATGTTTTCAAATGTTTCTGGCTCCAGAAAAAATGAAAGTTTATCCGTCATTCTAAACAATGGGCTAAGGTCGGGGAGTGCTTCATTGACCACTTCATTAAATAGTGTTTCGTGTAATTTATTGATGAAATTCGTTTCAAGAACCGCTTTAAGATCATCGGCATCGACAATATTAAAAAGCAGTTCTACTTGCTCTTGGTAGTAACCTTTCTGAACTTTATTAATGAAACAAATAGTCAAAAATGACAGAAAGAACTTTCGCTCTAGCTCTGTATCATTAGTGAAACCAGCATGATTATATGATTCAACTATGTCCCTAACCAAAACGTCTGAGTTCATCATGCTAAGCTTTTCCATAGGTTACCAAATACTGCATCCATTTCTTGAACTCTGCCTTTTATTAGTTGCTGATGCAGTTGTATTTCTGTCCTTACACTATCTGCCGTTTCAACAATTAGCTGCTGTTCTGCATCGCTTATATTCGGTATTGGTAATTCTGATAGAGTTTTTTTACTGATCGAAGACTGATAACTACCTCCGCTATTATCAAGCATCCATCGGGCAGCTTCAGAGCTATTGAGATAGTAAGCTAAAAAACTAGGTGATACGTTTTTGTCGTTTTTGATTCGGATAATGAAGAAGTGTTGATTGGCGACAACATTGTTAGGGACACTGTTTAAATACATAGCTTTTTTTAGAGGTCCTTTAGCAACAATTAAAACATCATCAACCTTTAAGTTGTTATCTACTTTACTTCCCGTTAGATCAGTTCGAATTAACTGCTCCCATTGAATAGGTCGTTGATCATTTTCTTTATCAAAATCACGTAATTGAATCACTGAATGAGTTGGCTCATCAGATTCAGGAATCCCATTTTTAAAGGTTCTTCCACCACGGATCACAGCAATATCACTCAACTTCATAGAGATTGTCCTCAATAGATATTACCCAAACAATAACATAACCCACTCTTAAAGTGGGAGTAAAATATTGACAAATTCTAATATTTGATCAAAAATCAAACCAACATTAGCCCACTTTGGAAGTGGGAGGTGAGACTAAGAAGGTAAATGAACACAAAAAGACAAACATTTACCTATTAGATAAGGCATACAATTATGAGTATGGGAAAAACACGAATTGGTATAACTGATTCCTTAAGAGATAAATGGGTAGAGCAATTTAAAAAAAAAGAACAAGCTGGCAATTTTGAAGCATTTTTAAGAACACAGGACGTTAGCTCTCATGGCTTTAGATCAAGAGTTCCTTGTGTATATGAAAATAAACGCCTTTATCACACCATGTCCTTTAATGAGACATTGGCTTTAACCGAATTACTGCATGACCCCGAAGTCATAGATATAAAAGAGCAGTACCCAATCACTGATATTGATAAATCTAGAGCTTTTGCTGAACAATTGGACATTAAGCATCCGTGCTATTTCGGCACTGCTGTAGATTCAATTATAACTTGGGATTTTTTATGTACTTTAATTGGTGGTAAAAAACGCGTAGTTAGTGTTAAACCTAAAGCTTTGCTTGAAGACAAACGCACTAAAGAAAAACTTACTCTTGAAGAAGCGTTGGCAAATGCACTAGGGTATGAATATATAATAACAACTGACGAAGATGTTCGAACTGAAAAAATTAGAAATATTATTCGTTGTGTTAGAGGAGCTGTATTATCTATTGAATTACAGTTTATTTATGCAAAATGGTTAAGTGCATTTTTCAGAAAAATAAAAAAGAATAACCATGAAGAACTAAACATCACAATTGATGAACTAGCTGATAAATTAAAAATTAGCTACGTTCAATCGTTTACTCTTATGCAACATAGTTTTTGGATTAAAGATGTAACGTCTGATGAAACACTCCCTTTAAGACCCGACTCAACTCCTTTCTTTATGGGGGTAGAGCGTAATGTTTAATTTAAATTCATTGTTAACACCTGATGGCTCAACTTTACTAGAGGAGCCTATGTGCGTAGCTGAGATCTTCCCAAAACGTGATTGCGTGTTCTTGTTGCCATATTTTACGTCAGGGGAAAAGGCTACTCAAAATCCAGATAGAAAACCAAAAAAATTTAAGCTAAGTGAACTTTGCGTGGAAATTAAAGTTCGGAAAATAGTGTTAGGCAAGCTAAAACTAGAAGCATTTAAAGAAGTGCCAGAAGAGTTAAACTACGATAGAAAAGGAGACCTTCTACCTTCAATTGCAGAAAGAAATAGACGCTTTGAAATTGTGCAGGCTTTATTAGATTATAAGGATGAGCTTTTCTATCCAGCACGTGGCAAAAGCCCTATTAGAATTGTTGCTGAACAATTTGATACAACCAAAACCTGTGTTCAACGATACCTAAATACTTTCTTTCGAGGCGGCAGGGCAAAAAACTCTCTGATCACTTCGAGAGGTCGCCATTGTACATCTCCAACACCAGGAACAAAAAAACGAGGGAGACCAAGAAAAGCAGCAAAGGTCGGTATTATAGGAAAAAATGTTGATGACAATGACAGAAAGGTAATGAAAAAAATCGCTAAGCGTGATTTTGTTGGAAATGGTTTGTCATTAAAGAAAAGCTTTTCAAATCTTATTAAAGAACATTTTTACCTACAGAAAGGAAGTACCGCACCTGATGGCTCCGAAACTGAGCCTACGCTTCTACCACTAACTGACCGTGTAAGCATTAATCAATTTAGAGATTGGATGCCAAAGTTGCTTGATTGCCCTTCTATGAAAGAAGTGCACGCGATGCGGGGACAGAAAGTTGTTTATGAAGCAAACAATGCTGCTCGTGCTGGTCATTCCGAATTTGAAGCAGATGGACCGGGTGATGTATGGATGATGGACTCCACTGAAATCGATATTGAATCTGTCTCTTATACACATCTCCGAGCCCACGAGACGTAGAGGAATCTC
>CAJXUT010000292.1 GCA_913061365.1 uncultured Colwellia sp. | reverse complement strand
AATAACGATAAAAAAGACAATTAGAGAATTGTCAATATCAAAATACGAATAATAATCAATAGAGGGAGGTTTTTCTTTGATTTAGCGCAACTACTAATGGATTAACATAGGCGACAGCAATATTTAAAAAATATTACTGCGAATATTCTCAATAAATTTACTTTCACCAATAGGTAAGCTTTCATCCAAGATATAAGAACCAATTGAGGTTCTATGCAATGCTATAACAGGGTTATCAAATCGCCCAAACATTCGCTTTATTTGATGGTAACGTCCTTCAGTCAAAAAAACTTCTGCGCAATATTGAGAAAGAATATTAAGCTCAACCGGTTTGGTTGTTATATCTTCATAAGAAAAGTACATTCCATTAGCAAATGCACTGATATATTCAGAGTGTATTGGGTTCTTCAATGTAACCAAATAACGTTTAGCTACTTTGTTTACAGGTGAGGTTAATTGTTCAGACCAGCGACTATCATTTGTTAATAAAACTAAACCTGATGTGTTTAAATCTAGACGTCCTACTATATGTAAGCTAGCTTTTTCTGCACTCGTTAGGTTTAAATCAATTAGTTCGATAACTGTTTTATGCTTATTATCTTTTGTTGCACACACAACACCAATAGGCTTATGCAGCATAATATAAAAAGCCTGATTTTCTTGAATAATTTGACCATCAAGCTTAATCAAAGAAAATTTATCAATTATTTGAGCTGTATCTGAAGTAATCACATCATCTACACTCACGCGCTTTTGTGCTAAGAGTAAGCGCACTTTTTTGCGATTAATCTGGCACTTTTCACTAATAAAACGATCTAAACGCGCTCGACTTATGGACATATTGATTGAATTAAATAGGGTTAAGATTAAGTTGCTTAGCGATGATTCCAAAGATCTTCTGTAACTTTATTTGTAGCAAATTACGAAGCAACTTTGGTTGCTTTTCTAATAGCTCCTGTTCAACTTCAGTAATCGCTACGGTATAAATTAATTGTGGCGACTCTTTATTATCAATGAAACTAAACACATCATCTGAATGAGTTTTAAATGTTTGCATCTCATTAGTTTTCACCTGCTTCTGTTGTTCAACAAAACGTGTTGGTGTTTCTAAAAACAATTGAACATAAGGTATAGTATCTTCATCACCATACCAATTTGCGGTCATAGCCTGAAAGTTAAATTGTGCTGCTAGCTTATTTATAGTGGGTTTAAACTTAGACCACTTTTCAGATAAGTCATCACATACAAAAATTGAAATAGGTAGTTGTTCAGTCATATTGCTTCTTCACATATCAATTAAGCTTTAACCTAAGATAAATAACATTATAATTGTTATCACACTTTAATAACATCATCATAGCCAAGCATTAAGCTAAATATTTAAGAAGAGCAAAAATGAATTCAGCGATACAACTTAGTAAAGAAGACCTTAGAAAAAACAAACCCACTCGCGATGAATATTTAAAGCAGCCTAAGCTTCCTTTAATAGTCGTATTAGATAATGTTACTAATAGTTATAATATTGGCTCTTTTATCCGCTTAGCAGATGCCTTTGCTATTGAAAAAGTTATTGTGTGCGGTGAATTAACTATTTCAGATAAAAAATTAAAAAAAGCTTCTCGCAATGAAGCTAAATGGGTAAACATAGAATATAGCGATAGTACAGCTACAAGCTTACAAGCTTTAAAAAACAAAGGTTATACCATTTTTAGTATTGAACTATGCAACGAATCTGTTGACTACAAAGAAGTATCTTACACACTTTCTAGTGTATTAGTGCTAGGGAATGAGCGAAAAGGCGTCAGTGAAGCAGCATTAAAATTGAGCCAACATCAAATACATATTCCTATGTTTGGCATGGGAAATTCTTTAAATGTTTCAACTGCTGGCGCTATCGTATTAGCTGAATGCGCAAATCAGATACGTAAACAGTTATAAAAATATCAAACGAATCACCTACGTAAGTTTCTAAACCTTTTATATAATTGTGACTTAGTTAAGCAGATTGCTTTTGCATAAAAAACCAGAAAAGCGTAATATTTACCTACTTTTTTGTTATTAATCATTTCCTATGCCTGTTAATTTACCTGAAATAATTCCTGCTTCACTTACTCCTATTCAGGGCATTCGCCTTGGTTGGGCTGAATCAAATATCAAACAACCCAATCGTAAAGATTTACTTGTTATTGAAATTGCCGATGGCAGTGCTGTATCAGGTGTTTTTACTCAAAATCGCTTTTGTGCTGCGCCAGTTACATTATGTAAAAAACATCTAACTGCTGTACAAAATAAAGATGTTAGTGGCATTAAAGCATTAGTTATCAATACAGGTAATGCCAACGCAGGAACAGGCGAACAAGGAATGTTAGACGCGCTAACGACGTGTCAAAATTTAGCTGAAATTATGGCTATTCCTGTGGAATCTATTTTACCTTTTTCTACCGGCGTAATTTTAGAACACCTACCAATGGATAAGCTATTAGCGGGATTACCTCACGCAGTAAAAAACTTAACAACTAATAATTGGGCTGATGCTGCTTCAGCTATTATGACAACGGATATAGCCCCTAAGGCCTACTCTACTTCAGTTAGCGTTGGTAATGAACAATTCAACATCACAGGCATATCAAAAGGTGCCGGTATGATTCATCCTAATATGGCCACCATGTTAGGTTATGTTGCGACTGATGCTAAAATTAGTCAGTCATTACTTGATGAAATAACCAAAGAGATAGCTGATCTTTCGTTTAACTGCATATCGGTTGACGGAGATACTTCAACAAATGATTCCTTCATTGTTATCGCAACAGGTCAAAACAAAGCAAGCGCGATACAAAACCGTACAGATGATGGCTTTAATGAAATATACAACGCATTGCTTGAAACAGCCCAGTTTTTAGCAAAAGCTATAGTGCGTGATGGCGAAGGTGCAACAAAGTTCTTAACTATTATAGTTAAAGGTGCGAAAAGTATTGATGAAGCGAAAACTATCGGCTTTTCCATAGGTAAAAGTCCATTAGTAAAAACGGCCATGTTTGCCTCTGATCCTAATTTGGGAAGAGTACTTGCTGCCATTGGTTATGCATCAAGAGAGTGTGAGTCTCTTGCTGATTTAGATACCGATCAACTTGAATTATATTTTGGTGATGTTTTGGTAGCAGAAAAAGGTGGGCGCGCTTTAAGTTATCAAGAAGATGAAGGGCAAGCTATTATGAATGAAGCAGAAATTGATATTACGGTACAACTGCATCGTGGTAATGAAAATAGCACTATTTGGACTTGTGACTTTAGTTATGACTATGTAAAAATTAATGCCGAGTATAGAACCTAAATAGGTCATCCAAACCTTTATTCATAAAGCGCAGTTAATTAATGTAATAATTATTTAGCTGCTTTTAATAAGTCGCGCTCATTATAACTCTCCTGTTTTTCTCCTTTAAACAGCTAAAAAATTCAACGCACCCTAGGATGAGTGCGCTGTATTATTAAGCAAATAAATACATTTGAAAGTAGCTACTTAAACGACAAACTTAGCAGCTAAACTTTCAAGATCCTTAGCAATATTAACTTGCTCATTTGCCGCTAAAGAGACATCTTGTGCACCCGTTGTGACTTCAGATGACTTTTTATCAATATCATTTACATTTTGATTAATTTCTTCAGTTACACTTACTTGCTCTTCTGCCGCTGTCGCAATTTGCTCTATCATTAAGTTGATATCTGACACTGATGTGACGATTCCAGTTAAAGACAGCTCAATTTGGTGCGCACCATCGATACTTTCATCTGCTCGTTTTTGAGTGCCCATTGCCATAGTATTGGCATTATTAGCTTCATTTTGTAATTGATTAATAATCTCTTCTATTTCAATAGTAGAATCTTGAGTACGTTGTGCCAATGTTCTCACTTCATCAGCAACTACGGCAAAGCCTCTTCCCTGCTCTCCAGCTCTTGCTGCCTCTATTGCTGCATTCAAAGCAAGGAGGTTGGTTTGCTCAGCAATCCCTTTAATCACATCAATTACATTTGATATAGTCGATGTAGTAGAATGTAACCCAGAGATAAGCGTTCCTATTTCTGATACATCTGAAGCTAAGTTATTAATAGCTTCTAAAGACTCTCCAACAACTGTTTGGCTTTCTATTGCTTTAGAGTTTACTTGATGTGTTGACGACATAGCTTCATTAGCATTTCGAGAAACCTCTTGTACTGTTGCCGACATTTCTTCTATAGCTGTAGCCACTTGAGCGGTTTCATCGCGCTGCTGCTGTAAACTATCTACATTATTATTAACAATAATAGATGATTGTTGTGCCGATTCAGCAAGTGAAATACCTGTCTCTTATACACATCTCCGAGCCCACGAGACGTAGAGGAATCTCG
>CAJXUT010000291.1 GCA_913061365.1 uncultured Colwellia sp. | reverse complement strand
ATCTACACTATCCTCTTCGTCGGCAGCGTCAGATGTGTATAAGAGACAGATTTGAATCAGATAAATTCGCACTTGTGAAATTAAGAATGCCAGTTTTATAACAGTTTTCAAATGTAACTCCTGTTAAGTTTACCTCTGTAAAATCAATATTTGAGAAACCTACATTGTAAAAGTATGTTCCTGACAATGAGATTCCCTTAAATGAGAAATCTGCTATATGTAGGCCTTCAAGTTTTAAACCATTTAAATTGAAGTTATCTTCCTCAGAAATAAAAGGTATAGCCCCCATTTTCCTTACAATACGAAGCAAAGTTAAAAAGATTTGGTGAACTTCATCTTGCTTTATTTCTTTTGGTAAGTTTGTTAAGAATGTTGTAATAATACGAGCAATAACAACTGACTCATCAGGTAAATCATTAGCAAGTCTTTCAAGGCTATAAATACCCGTTAATCTAATAGATGGGTTACTTGAGGAAAGAAATTCTAGCGCTTTGGCCAAACGATTAACAACACGCATGGAAGCCCCTTCTTCCTTCGCCTTTACAGCTAATTCAACTGTTTCTTTTTGGGCATTCGCTATTATTAATTTAGCCTCAGAATCGGCTCTAGAGTTTTTTGCATCACAGTACAATACAATAACAGATGCAAGACTAAAAAGTACGATAGCTAAATCATGGATAGGTCTATGGTGCTTAAGTAATTTATTTAAGAAGCTACTTCGTGATAACACTGACATTATCCATTACCACCTTATATTTTATTAATAAATCACTTCCTTTATATTTATCAAAGGCTGACAAATAGCTCGTATAACCTAGTAACTCATTTTTAGTTTCTTTATCAATAAATTTACGTTTGAGAGCATTGTTAAATTTTGCTCTTATTTTTCTCATAACGTCTCTTGAAGGAGTTGCAGCTTCATTTACTATAACACCTGTAACTTGTTGTCTTTTATGATATGGCATCAAACGTGTTTTCTTTTTGTTAACTTTAAAGCCAGCCCCTTCAATCATTACGGTTAATCTAGTTTTAGCATTTTGTATCGCTAATTTTGATTCACCGCAGATGGTTATATCATCAGAATAGCGAGTGTAATTTAACTTTCGTTTTCGACAATATTCATACATTGAACGGTCGATTGTGTAGAAGGCTGCATTTGAAAGAATAGGACTGGTTGGAGAGCCTTGTGGCAAAACATTATCTAACGTGCACAGTGATGATAATAATTTTACACTGTCTTGAGAAAAACCATTATTCTCAAGCACTTTACGAATCTTATATAAATGAATACTCGAAAAGTAATCTTCTAAATCAATATTTAGGACATACCTCTGGCCTACATGTTTCATCGCATTAGTTATGAATGATTTTCCCTTTCGATAAGAGTGAACAGACTCATGCACCTTTATATCTGCAAAAAGGTAAGTCTTTATATAGAGCAATATTACTTTTAAGTATATTTTTGGACTACTAATATTTCGTACACCACCACTTTTCTTTGCCACGTTAAAGTGTCGATAATACCGGCCTTTATTTGCCAATATTCTATTAATTAACTGAAAAGATATGCCTAAATCGTAAGCTAAAATATGCCTTATAAATAAATGCGGAGGTATGTCACCTTTAATTTCTTCTATGAAATTAAAGCCAGGATATGAAAAAGAATAATGAGATGGTGATAAAAGGCTAGGAAAAGGGGAAGCAACAAACAATGCACTCTCATTTAATGAGACCCAAGATGAATTTAATGGCTGGCTCTGCCTGCCTTTGAATCCAACGCGAAGTTGTATGGGTAACCTTTCTTCTATCAATGGCGGATCGCCATCTACTAATAGTTTGCTACTCTCCCTTATAGCATTTAATGTATCTATATTTATGGCGCTAAGCAAGAAGAACCTTAGCCTATCTCGATGCAGTCTTTCTTTAGTTGACAGCTTAAATTTTATTTGGGGAGAAACTGAAAAAGTCACATTATTACTATTTAGTAACTTAATTAAATACCCCTCTTTAATTAGGTGTTCTATAGAACGCTTCACTTCTTCACTTGATACCGATTGCCAAATGTAATCTTCAAGTATTTTAAAAAAACCAACTATAGATATTTTACCAATTGGTTGTAGTATTGAAATTATCCAATAAATGAGGAGGACTTTCTTTTTATCCAAATCTGCAGGTGGAGACAGATCACACCCCATTTGACTAGACACAAGCATTCCCAAAGTTACCTTTAAAAATGCTCTTCTATTTACAAACATCTTACTGCACTTTTATTAATTAGCTTGTTACACATCACTTGGCTCTACTTCCTTGTTACCAAAATTAGAGTTAAATCCTTTTATTGCTATAGATAAAATAACTTTTAGATTTTAAAAAGCTAAAAAAATAATGTAGTAACAAGACTATTCCATGCTGTTACATTTTACTATTCATCTCTTTTTAAGACTTCTTTAATTACTATTAGTTAAGTTTCATTAACAGATCAAAAGCCAATTTGTCGAAATTTTCATTGAATGGATTATTTATAAAAGGTTAGCCACATAATGTGAACTTAATCCTTTAACGAAAATACTTTGGCTATATAATATTAAAATAATTATAAATCAAAGTGAACTCGTACAAAATAATACACCAAGTTAAAAGTAATACGACTCGAATAAATTCTACCAACTAATACATTGCTAAGGCATATATTGCTTTTAGCTAAAATATATAAAAAAGAGAAAATAGATAGCGAACATTTTTCACTATTTGACAATTAATTATGCACATTTATTCAGTTATTTACTCGCTCGAAGGATAATGATTGCCCGAGATAAAAAAATACCGCTAAAAGCACCGTAGAGTACACTAAGTAAGATAATAAATATTTGCTCATTTATAATAGGTAACTCTCTAGCAACTGCAAAGCCAATAAAATATTTGGTACAAAATATAGACATCATAAAGAACAGTGGAACCCAACTCCCTGGAATTATTAATTTATTAGTCTGCTTAGAAAAGCGAACTAATTTAGGGTACGCTAGTTTTATACCAACAATTAAAGTTATTATTAACCCAATTCCCCATAAACTCAAAGTTAATGTAGAAAGTCCGAAAGCTGATAAAACACCAAAAAGAGAGAATACAATCATTGATATAGGTAAAATAAGCACGGTATTAACATTGACAGTTCGTTTTTTACCTTGAATAAAACCTAATATTATTAAAATAACAAAAACTACCAATACCCAAGTAGGTGTATGACTAATTAATTCTGACAAAACTATATCCTCTCAAAACTTATACTTCCTCTTCACAAAAAAAATATCCAACTGCTATTTTTCTTTTAACTAAATAATTAGTATTTATTGAAACCTGCGATAAAAAACTCAACTTTGCCACACGACTTACAAGCATACATATCTAAGTTTTCTTTATTTATAAAAAATTCCCCTAGTTCACCTAAAACACCCCAACGAGTACCTTCATGAAAATTTTTAGTACCAATAAAAGTCAAGCTTGACTTACATCGAATACACTCAAGGATCGGTTTATACGACTTATGATCTGGGGCTAATTTACCTTTTTCACAATTACAAGACCAACAAACTTCAAATTCATCATCGTCGATTATTGTATTACAGTTTTGACATTTCCACGGCATAAAGTGACTCCTCTAATAATATAACCATAATAAAATGGCAAAAATTATCAGTTAAAAAGTTGTTAGGTATTATAGGAGGAATTAAAGCTAATTTTTTCAATATATGTCCTTTTACTTTGAGAATACTCACAAATGCCTTTATAGGCGGCTTCTAACAGTTTACTAATTTATAAAACGAAATAGAATCGAGTAAACTGTCAGTGGTTCTGCTAGTGACTAGTTATATTTCAATATCACTACATTTCATTTTAATGCTTACCTTCATTTCTTTTTTATCATCAAAAGTAGAATAAGATGTTGAAATTGTTTCGTTGTGTTTTCCCAAATCTAAGTTGGCTCTTACACAGTGTCTAACGGCTAATTCATTAAAGCCACCACTACAAAACATCTGTATAGCTGTTTTGGGATTACCATTAAACGGAGCAGAGGGACAACTTCGACTTAACTCTTGAATTTTTAATTTAGCAACAACCTCAGGGCTATTTGCAGAGACATCAAAAGCAAATGGTAACAACACGATAAAAACAATATTTATTGAATATTTGTACATAAATCTTCCTTGAAATACAACATCCTATTGAAGGGGTAATTGTAATTAACTAAAATATAAAAAACTGAGCCAACTGTAAAAAAAGTCCAGCTACAACCGTTTATTACATACCGATTATGCTAATCATTTAGCTCTACTAATACTGTATAAGACCTGTCTCTTATACACATCTCCGAGCCCACGAGACGTAGAGGAATCTCG
>CAJXUT010000290.1 GCA_913061365.1 uncultured Colwellia sp. | reverse complement strand
GAAAAAGCACGGAGTTGACGCTAGTCAATGAGTACTTCTGATGCCGCTATTGAGATGAACTAGCGACATTAAAATTTCTGCGACTATTCTACAATTGCAAGAATGTCAGCTTCACTTAAGATAAGCACTTCTTCACCGTCAATTTTTTCAGTTTTTAAGCCGTAGCCTTCTGAAAAGATAACTTGGTCACCCACTTTAACGTCTAAAGCACGTACTTCACCGTTTTCTAAAAGACGGCCATTACCCACAGCAACAACTTCACCACGTGTAGACTTTTCAGCTGCACTGCCAGTTAAAACAATGCCTCCGGCTGATTTTGATTCAACTTCTTTACGTTTTATAATTACACGGTCATGCAATGGACGAATGCTCATTTATTTTTCTCCTGAGGGTCTTCAATTAGTAGATTAATTAATAGAATTAATTTGTTGTAACTAGAAGTGGGGATGAAATTAATATTCACAAGCCCACTGAATATTTTTTTATTCTTTGCGTGTGTATTCACCATCGATAGTTTCACCACGATGGTGAGGTATTTCTTTGCTCTCTGGTTTAGGTGCTTGAGAAAACTCCTCATTTTCATAAGTATTTCCCGTATAAAAGCTCGCACCAGCACTACTGCCAGCAACATGAGAATTCACCTTAATATGTTTTTGTACACTAGCTGCAATTGCTTGACGAATGCTAGGCACAAGGAGTGATAAACCGAAAATATCAGTGACAAAGCCAGGAGTTACTAATAATACACCCGCAACTAATAACATAAGCCCTGTAACAATTTCACTTGATGGCATTTCACCTTGTGCCATTTTAGTTTGTACTGATTGCAGTGTTGCTAAGCCTTGTTGACGTACATACTTTGCGCCTACCCAAGCACTTAAGATAACAACACCAATAGTTGGCCACATCCCAAGTAGCTCTCCTACTTGCATTAGCACACTAATTTCAATGATGGGAATAATAATAAAAAGTACAAATAACAAACGAAACATAATGATTCCTTAAATTTCTATGAAACTTATATTGGGCTTAGCGGGTCTTTTTCAAGGTGTGTATTACCTTGAATGAAAAATGCACTTAACAAGTGCTAGTATTGTTAAGTTTTTTTTAAGAGAATACCAGTAAATTACATTTTCAATAAAAGTGAAAATATTGAGTTAAACTAAGTCGCACTACGTTGAAATAAATAATAGCGGTGCAAAAATCAATCACACCTTTACGGCGTGGTATATCTCACTACTTTGAACATCCAGCAAGGTAGTACTTATGATATAAACTGGATAACTGAATCGTTGAAGTAAAATAAATGAAAAAAAAATCTTTGTTTCTTAATTTGATTGTAAGTCTATTTTTGACTTTGGTAACTTTTTTACCTGCAATCAGCCATGCCCAGCAATCTATTTTTGATACTTCAAGTAGTTCATTATTTAGTAACGATGATGAGTTTTTGAAAGTAGACCAAGCTTTTTCTTTTAATTTTGATCAGCAAAATGACAAGTTACATATCAAATTTGATATTAGTGAGGGATATTATCTCTATCGTCATCAATTTAAATTTACGCCGAACAATGTTACATACTCGCCTGTTGACTTGCCTAAAGGCGTTGATCATAAAGATGAGTTTTTCGGTGTTCAACAGATCTATAAAAAGCAATTAAATTTCACTATAAATCTTGAGCAGGTAAATGAAAATGCCAGCATCACTATTCGTTATCAAGGCTGTGCTGAAAAGGGCCTTTGCTATCCTCCAACTAAGAAAGTTATTACATTAGATAGTTTGCTAAGTAATAACTCAAATGACAATTCAGCTATACTTTCTGCTATCACAAACAATAATAGTGAGACTAACTCAACAGATACTAAAACTAGCCATGTTACTCCAAGTAGCGAGCAACATCAGCTAGCAGATATGTTAAAGCAAGATAGTTTGATAGTAACCTTAATTGCATTTTTTGCAGGCGGGCTGTTGTTATCATTTACCCCTTGTGTTTTCCCTATGTACCCTATTTTAACAGGTATTATTGTTGGTCAAGGAAAGGGACTAACCACTAAAAAAGCATTCACGCTATCTTTCTTCTACGTGCAAGGTATGGCGATAACTTATACGTTACTAGGCATCGTTGTGGCTTTAGCTGGTGCACAATTTCAAGCTATTTTTCAGCACCCTTTTGTTTTAATTGCACTTAGCATACTGTTTATATTTTTAGCTCTTTCTATGTTTGGTGTGTTCAATTTAGCTCTGCCAGCAAGTTGGCAAAATAAGTTAAACAATATAAGCAATAAACAAAAAGGCGGCTCTATTGCTGGCGTTGCAATGATGGGTGTCATTTCAGGTCTAGTTGCTTCTCCTTGTACAACTGCACCATTAACAGGTGCCCTATTATATATCTCTCAAACTGGAGATGTAATTCTAGGTGCATCAGCATTATATGCCTTAAGCTTGGGTATGGGATTACCATTATTAGTATTAGGTAGCTCTGGTGGAAAACTATTGCCTAAAGCTGGTGCTTGGATGAATGTTATCAAAAATATCTTTGGGTTATTATTACTAGCTGTTCCAGTATTTTTACTTGAACGCTTTATTCCTGAGATAGCTAGCCAAGCATTATGGGCACTACTTATATTAAGCGCAGCGAGTTATTTTTATGTCGCTAATATTAATGGAAATAGCAGAAATTTCTGGTTTGGTGCACGCTCACTAATCATATTCTTAATGATGTTTGTAGGTGCAAATATGGCTTACCAACTAGTCATGCCTAGTCACAATTTACCTGTAGCAGCAACAAATTCAACACATAAAGTTCAGCATTTTACTAAAGTAAAAACATTGCAAGAGTTACAAGTAGCCGTATCTAAAGCTAATACCCAAGGAAAAACAGTTATGCTCGATCTATATGCAGACTGGTGTATCGCATGTAAAGAATTTGAAAAATATACATTTTCTGATACGAAAGTACAGGCAGCATTAGCTAATTCAATATTATTACAGATTGATTTAACCGATACAGGTACAAGCGAAAATGTTCAATTGATGGATCACTTCCAGGTTTTTGGCTTACCTTCAATTTTATTTTTTAATTTGCAGGGAGAAGAGTTAACTCAACAACGGGTTACTGGTTTCATGGGAGCTGAAGAGTTTAGTGCTCATGTAAAAGCACTATTTAACTAACCACTTTTTTAGCTTTGTCTTTTATTTGTGTTCTTTATTAAGCAGTCATAATGGCTGCTTTTCTACTTGAGTTTTCCAGTAACCGCCTTGAATATGAGTTTTAATAAAATCAAATATTTCCCTTTCAGGAACTGGTTTTGAAAAGTAATATCCTTGAATAATGTCACAGTCATTTTCAGATAAGCTACGCAATTGTGCTGCCGTTTCAACACCTTCAGCAATAACTGTTAATTCCAAATTTTTAACCATGGCAATAGTCGACATAATAATTTGATAATCAGCATGATTTTCTAACATACCAAAAACAAAACTTTGATCTATTTTAATGATATCTACCGGCATTTTCTTTATATAAGCAAGCGAAGAGTAACCTGTTCCAAAATCATCAATAGCAAAAGAGAATCCCATATCTTTTAAATCATCCATCATGGCAATAGTATGATCTATATCTTTAACCAAAGTCTGCTCTGTTAATTCTAACTCAAATGTTTGTGCCGATAGAGAATACTGTACAAGCAAACTTTGCAAATATTTAGGTAAATTAACATCAACAAACTGTCCAGCTGATAGGTTTATCGATATTCGAATATCAGGTAACCCTTGCTTTTTAATCTCAACTGCAAGTTCAAAACAACGATTAATAATCCAATAACCTAGCTCAATCATATGCTGAGAATTTTCTAATATTGGAATGAAGTCTTCTGGTGAAATCATACCGCGCTCAGGGTGCTTCCAGCGCAATAATGCTTCAAAGCCATATACCTTTTTACTTTTTGCACATAACTGAGGCTGCAAACTCAAGCTAAATTGTTTTTTAGCCAGTGCTTGTCTTACTTCAGTTTCAAGCATAACGCGACTTGCAACCCGCTGATACATCTCTTGATGGTAAACATAATATTGACTGCCACCATTATTTTTCGCTTCATACATGGCAATGTCAGCATGAGAAATAATATCTTCAGATTTTTCATCTGCACATTCAGTATAAGCAATCCCAATGCTGGTAGAGACATAAAAAATACTAGATCCCAACCTAATTGGTTCTTTAAATTGTGCAAGTAGCTTATCAGCAATGTCTACAGCTTCATTTACTGATGTCAAATTGCTTAAAACCACAACAAACTCATCACCACCAAAGCGACAAGCAAGATCAACTCGTCCCACACTTAGGCGAACACGCTCTGCCGCCCTGTCTCTTATACACATCTGACGCTGCCGACGAAGAGGATAG
>CAJXUT010000289.1 GCA_913061365.1 uncultured Colwellia sp. | reverse complement strand
GATCTACACTATCCTCTTCGTCGGCAGCGTCAGATGTGTATAAGAGACAGGAAGAAGTCATCATGTGTCAAGCTTAGAAAGGTGATCTAGTCCTGATATTTTCCATAGAATGATAGTGGCAGATTTGTTTACTTTGTTTTTGGATTTGGATTTGGATTTTAAGTGAGAATGAAAAGTATTGACTACACGCTTAACTAGACGAGCAAAGAACCAGTATAACTCTCCAAAAAAAAGCAACCTTAGTTGCTTTTTCATTCAGTGAACTTTTAATTAAATTGAGAAATAACTCGATGAACTACATCCTTAATATCTGAAGAAGGTGCTTCTTTATCACTCGATGTAATTCGCTTTACAGCCCAACCGTGCCATGCAGGTTGATGAGATTTAACATCATAAACATCAATTGCTAATTTACCTTCTGTATACTGTCGAACACGTGTCTCTGTTTGCATATGCACACCATACAATCCGCCATAATAACCTCTCCCCCAGCCAAAGCCAGTGTTATAAGTTGTAGGATAGTTATTTACTTTGATTTTATCTCTATTTCCCACAGTATAAGAAATGGCAAAATCAGCTTTTTCTGCATCTTCAATCAACTGATAGCCTTTTGCAATAAAAGCATTTTCTACGGCTTCATCAACACGTACTTTCATTACTGGATTAAAATCTTCTGGCGGTGCCATTATTTTTCCGGTGTTTAACCAAGCAAATGTTTTATAATTCGACGTGTCAACTTTACTGTTCTTATCAAAATCAACTTTTGCTTCATATGTAGCAGAACAACTAGCTAAAGCTAGTAGTAATACCGTACCAAATACTTTTTTAATTAAGCTCATAAACTTCTCATTTTATAGTAATTACTAAGCACACTTAATTTAACTGATGTATGCTGATTTTTCTGTAGCAAATTGTAATTAGTGACAACCACTATTATTAATACTATAAAATAAAACTCAATTTTTAGACAGGTAAAACAACTAATTACCTTTAGTGATAATTAACGCAAGTCAATTTAAAAATAATTCTCCAAAGAATACTTACTATATTCATAGATTTTGTATTTAACGGTTGACAACAAAACCTAAACCCTTTAAAAATAGTCTCAAGCATTTTCTTATTTTATAAGTAATTAATTTATACCAACATGATTTTAAACACACATAACCTTAATGTCGTCCTCATGGTCGTAATGATAGTCAAATCATTGCGGGGATCTGGTTATGCAAAATACTCATGAATAAATAAGTAGATAAGCAATAATACAACCAAACCCTCGCTCTGATAAAGACCGGGGGTTTTTTATATCTATTACTAATAAAAACAGAATGTTAAACTGTATTTTTTGGTAACAGATACTATATTTTACAAAAGATAAATATAACTAGAGGTATCAACATGACAACAGAACTTTTTACTGGTGCAGAAATGGTGGTAAAAGCGCTATCTGCACTCAAAGTAAAGTACATATTCGGCTACCCTGGTGGTTCAGTTTTAGATCTTTATGATGCTATTTTTCAGCAAGATGAAGTCGAGCATATTTTAGTTAGGCATGAACAAGCAGCAACTCATATGGCTGATGGTTATGCTCGTGCCACCGGTGAAGTAGGCGTAGTTTTAGCAACTTCTGGTCCTGGTGCAACTAACTGTGTAACAGGCATTGCAACAGCCTATATGGATTCAATTCCTATGGTTGTGTTAGCTGGCCAAGTACCAACAACATTAATTGGTAATGACGCTTTTCAAGAGACCGATATTGTTGGTTGTACTCGTCCAATTATCAAACATAGTTTTAATTGTCGAGATTTAGCTGATATTCCAAACATCATTGCTAAAGCATTCTATATCGCAAGTACTGGAAGACCTGGTCCTGTTGTTGTCGAATTACCTAAAGATATGCTTGTTCCTCAAAATAAAGCACCTTATAAGATTGAACTTGATGTATCGATGAGATCTTATAATCCAAACGTTAAAGGCCACCCAAAACAAATTCGCAAAGCAGCTAAAGCAATCAGTGAAGCCAAAAAACTAGTAGTATATTCTGGTGGTGGTATCGTTCTTGCTGATGCTTCTCAGCTTTTAACTACGTTAGTAGAAACTCTTAAATCTCCAGTTACTAATACATTAATGGGACTTGGTGGCATTTCAGGTACTCACGAAAACTTTATCGGTATGCTAGGTATGCATGGCAGCGTAGAAGCGAATAAAACAATGGCCAATGCCGATGTTATTTTAGCACTTGGTGTGCGCTTTGATGACCGAGTAACAAACAACGTTGAAAAATTCTGTCCTAACGCTAACATCATTCATGTTGATATTGATCCTACTTCAATTTCTAAAACGATTAATGCGCATATTCCTGTTGTTGGATTAGTTGATGTGGTTATGCAGCAACTACTAGATGAACTAAATGATATTAATTACACCCCTGATGAAGAAGCATTAAAAGAGTGGTGGCAACAAATTCATTTATGGCGTGACACTCAACATGTTGGCTATGAACAAATAGAGGGTGAAAAAATTAAGCCTCAACGGGTTATTGAGGCTATGTATAAAATCACCAATGGAGAAGCCTATGTCGCTTCAGATGTAGGTCAACACCAAATGTTTGCCGCGCAGTACTACCCTTTTGCTAAACCTCGTCAATGGATCAATTCTGGTGGTGCTGGCACCATGGGATTTGGTTTACCAGCAGCAATGGGTGTTAAACTTGCCTTCCCTGACAAGCATGTTATCTGTATTACCGGCGATGGTTCAATTCAAATGAATATTCAAGAATTATCCACCTGTATGCAATACAGTTTACCTGTTGTAATTATCACATTAAATAACCGCTCTCTTGGCATGGTTCGCCAATGGCAAGATATGGTGTATGGAGGAAGACACTCTTCTTCTTATATGGAGTCACTACCTGATTTTTGTAAAGTTGCTGAAGCATATGGCCATGTAGGAATCCAAATAGATACTTTAGAGGAGCTTGATTCAAAACTAGAAGAAGCCTTTAGTATTAAAAACAAATTAGTGTTTGTTGACGTATTAGTCGATGAAAAAGAACATGTTTACCCAATGCATATTCGTCAGGGTAGCATTGATGAAATGTGGATTAAAAAGGGAGTGAAAGCATAATGCGTCATATTTTAGCGATTTTATTAGAAAATGAAGCCGGAGCATTATCACGTATTGTTGGGCTATTCTCTCAACGTGCTTTTAATATTGAAAGCTTAACTGTTGCACCTACTGACGATAACAGTTTATCTAGAATTACCATCGCCACCATTGGTGATGATAAAGTGTTGGAGCAAATAGTAAAACAAGTTAACAAATTAGTTGATGTTATCAAAATATCAGAATTAACAGATCGTAAACACGTTGAACGCGAGTTGTTGTTGATCAAGGTACTTGCTAACACTGACAAGTCTCGAACTGAGGTAAAACGTATTACTGATATTTTCCGTGGCGCTATTGTTGATATTGGTAAACAAATTTATACCATTGAGTTAACAGGCGATGGCGACAAGTTGAATGCTTTTATTGAAACGTTAAGCAATGAAACCGAAATTATTGAGTCAGTTCGTTCTGGTTGTGTAGGCATTGCACGTGGCGAAAAAGCAATGCGACTCTAAATAAAACCCATCAATTCTATGCTGTAAGTTACAATAGCTTACAGCATTAATCATAATAGGAAGTCCAATGTTTAAGTTGGGAAAATATCAGCATTTTAAAGGGAATTACTATCAAGTATTACACCTTGCTAAACATAGCGAAACTGAGGAAGAGCTTGTGGTATATCACCCTTTTGATAAAAAAGATGATATATGGGTTCGACCTTTAAGCATGTTTAACGAAACGATCATCCGAGAAGGCAAAACATTACAACGTTTTAAATATGTAGAATAGTTACTATTATTATATGTTCAGATAAAAGAGCTTAGCTAATTGAAAAAAAACTATGCTCTTGATTATCTACTTTCTTTTTCTCTAGTTTAGTTACTTGAGCTAATTCGGGTCCCTGTTTCAGCCAAATTAACATCTTATCGATATTTTCTTGCTCACCTGACACAAAAACTTCAACATCACCATCCGCTAAGTTTTTTGCATATCCACTTAGCCCAAAATCTATCGCTTTTTGCTGGCTAGAAACTCTAAAATAAACACCCTGTACTTTACCTGAAACATGCACAACATAACTAACTTTCATGGTTTATACTCTTTTTATTATTCCGACTAAAATAAGTATAGTCGGTTAAAAACAAGACTGGGTAAAAATTCATTAAATTGCTAGCATAGCACCTAATTTTTGACCACCAAATAAATGCATATGGATATGAAAAACCTCTTGGCCACCATCCTGTCTCTTATACACATCTGACGCTGCCGACGAAGAGGATAGTGTAGATCTC
>CAJXUT010000288.1 GCA_913061365.1 uncultured Colwellia sp. | reverse complement strand
CTATCCTCTTCGTCGGCAGCGTCAGATGTGTATAAGAGACAGTTCAGTAACAGATGCCTGTATCGATTTAGAGAGTACAAGAGCTTTATTAATTGAAGCTGATACGATGTTGAGTGAAACGCTGAAGCAGCGTGTTAAATAATACTAGTTCATTATTTTAAGAGAAACTATGAGTAATTTTGAAGACAATCTTAAGGTTTTACGTGATGAGATTGATGATATTGACAGCCAGTTAGTTGAGCTACTGGCAAAGCGTTTAGCTGTCACCACAAAAGTGGGGGCACTTAAGAGTCTTGAAGGCGTTCCTATTTTTGCACCAGAACGAGAAGCCACTTTAATTAGTAAGCGTCGAAAAGAAGCTGAAGAAGCTGGTTTAAGTGGTGATCTAATTGAGGATATTTTACGACGTTTAATGCGTGATTCTTATGTAAGCCAAGATGCCAGTGGTTATCAATGTATAAATCCAGATTGTAAAAAAGTGGTTGTTGTTGGTGGTAAAGGGCAATTGGGGGGCGTATTTGTTGATCTCTTTAATCGCTCTGGATACCAAGTAGCAATTATTGAGCAAGATGATTGGCCTGATAGTGATGTTATTTTAGCACAAGCAAGTTTAGTTATTGTTTCAGTACCTATTCGATTAACTTCACAGATTATCAACCACTTAAGTAACTTGCCTAAAGATTGTATTTTAGCTGACTTTACTAGTGTGAAAGAATCTCCTCTATATGAAATGATGAAAGTGCATTCAGGACCTGTTGTGGGTTTACACCCTATGTTTGGCCCAGATGTAACAGGTTTAATTAAACAAACTATCATTGTGTGTGATGGCCGTGATGAGTCACAATATCAATGGCTGTTAAAACAATTTCAAGTGTGGGGTGCTAAAACTTATCAAGTTCCTGCGCATGAGCATGATGAAGCCATGTCTATGGTACAGGTCATGCGACATTTTTCTACCATCGCTTATGGTTATCATTTGATGGCAGAAGGCGCAGATATTGAAAATCTAGTGAATATGAGCTCACCTATTTATCGCTTAGAATTAATTATGGTAGGTAGATTATTTGCACAAAATCCTATTTTATATTCAGATATTATTTTTGCTAATCCAGAAAATATAACCATGATGAAACGTTTTGCTTATCGCTTTCTTGAATTGTTGGAAGATGTTGAAATGGGTGATAAAGCAGCTTTTGTTACCATGTTTGAACAGGTGTCAAATTGGTTTGGTGACTATGCAAATGACTTTCTTGCAGAGAGTAAAACCATGCTGTTGAAAGCTAATGAGATAAAAAAACATTAACTTCTTCTTGTCACTATTATCATTCAAACTATAATTTGATTGGTAATAGTGATAAATAAATATAACTTAAGAAACCTTTATCTAATGACTTTAGTGATTAAGCACTTGGTGAGTTAGCAATCTAATTTTTTGATATTCATTCGATAACCTTACTTTATCAATCTATGTAGAAAGGTTAAAAGCTATAAGCTAAGCCAATGGATATTTGGCTATCTATCCATATTGAACTATCGAAATGGGCGGCACATGTACTTTCATTTTGACAAAAAAGTGTATCATCATCTTTGGTTAGCGTTGCATAAGCACGTAGTTCAGTAATCAAAGCTAAACTTTTTGAAAACTCATACCGAGTACCAAGAGAAATACTTATCGATGGATAAAACACACTATCATAATCGCTTTTAAAGTAAGCCATTCCAATTCCCATCCCAACAGTAGTTATGTAGTTTCTTTCTTTAAAGAAGCCAATACCATTAAAATGCGCATAAACAGTATCAAATGAGTGAATCGACTGGTCAATATTGTCAGTAAAGTCTCGTCCAATATAATTAATTAAAATTTGACCTTGGCCAGCATTTGAATCTTTCCAAGATAGACCTAAAGCAATATTAGGTTCATCTGTTGTTGGTATGCTTGTTGTGTTATCGACACTATTTAGCTTAGGGCTGAAGGTGTAACCAATTAAAGAAGTGATCTCTAGGTTAGCAGCCAAGGTTGTTGTTGATATGACTAATGACAAAAAAACCGATAAAAGTACTCTAATAGACTGAGAAAAAACCTTCACTGAAAGCATAATAGAATGTTCCTTTTTCTTAATTAGTTATTGATTAAAATAGCGATTCAGTTAGTTAGCTTTTATCTGTATTTGCTAAATTTAATAGTGATACTAAAATCACTCCACCTAACTGGTTAGTTACAATGCCTTGCTCACCACCAAGTGAAGCAATAGTTACATTGTTAATTGATTTAGATTTACTGATATTATTTTCTATCGTAATGAACTCTACTGTATTGATGGTGATCTCAGCAATATTTATTTTACCTTGCGGTTTACCACGTTTTTTCTTTGCTTTTGTATGTTCAACAATAGGTCCTGCTTGTGGGTGGCTTTCAGCATATTCTTCTGCATTAAGCTGAGGGTTTTGTTGTGCATATATTTTAGCACTGATGTTTGGGTAGAGCTCAGGGTAATCTTTAGCTAATGTAAGTGCTGCTTTATCAATAAGCTGCTCTATGTTTGTTGTTTTACCCGAAATTTTTTCAATATGTAAAGTCAGCTTATTAATGGTTAACTTTTTGATTTGAGTTAATAAAGGGTTTGTAGGTTGTTTTACTAATTCTACTTGTGCCTCATCTATAGTGAGAGCATATTTATCTTTATAACCGTCTAAATTTAGTATAGCTAACTGCTTAAATTCTCCTGTACCTGTACTGGATGAAAAATCACTGAGAACTATGTTGGTTGTTTGTCCAGTGTAATAATGGCCCTGCAATTGAATCTGACTTTTAATAAACTCATTAAGAGACCCATTAGCTAAAAACCAAAGCATGGAGCTAAGTGTTATTAAAAGTGCGAAAGCTATGATAGCTAATTTATTCAAGGGCAAACCTCTTACGTTGGGATTAAATGATATTTTGCGATAAAAAAACCGCTACTATTGTAACGGCTTTCTATTATATGCTTTTTTTACTTATAAGATCTTATACTATTGCGTTGCTCGGCACACTTGTAGGGTTAATGTGCTCAATAGGGTAACAGCCAAGTACTTTAATGAAGTTTGTATGCTCAGTAATCTCACTAATTGCTTCTTGAAGTGCAAAACTCTTTAGATTGGCTTCTACATCAATATAGAACATCTCTTCCCAAGGACGGCCTTGAATTGGGCGAGACTCTAATTTACACATGTTAATCCCTTTTTCTTTTAGTACTAACAAACATTCAACTAGTGCACCGGCTTTTTGCCCTGTAGCTAAAATAATAGTGGTTTTTGCTGGTATCTGTTCAGCAACATCAACTGATTTTCTTGCTACTAATATAAAACGAGTGGTGTTTTCATTTTGATTAGCGATTGATTTTTCTAATGCTTGTAATTGATATAAATGACCGCCTTCCTCGCTACCAATGACCGCAATAGTTTCATCTTGTAATTCAGATACTTTAGCCATAGCCTCGGCTGTGCTTTCACAATATTCTATGCGAATATCAATTTGTTTATCTAAAAAATTACTACATTGCGCAAAGGGTTGACCGTGGGCGTAAATTGTTTTTATTTTATCTAAGCGGGTGTCAACAGAAGTAAGTAAACAATGCTCTATTGGTTGGGTTATTTCACCAACAATAGATAAATTGGTGTGTTGTAGTACGTCATAAACTTCATTGATACTACCTGAACTGGTATTTTCAACAGGCAACATACCGTAATCTACTTGGCCTGATTCTACTTGCTGAAGAATATCACTAAAGTTTTGACAGCCAGATTCAATGATATTTTCGGCACGTCGAGAAAAGTATCGATGACTAGCTAAATAACTATACGAGCCTTTATCACCAAGAAAAGCAACACTAACTGTTGGTGTTTGAATATCAGGGTTAGCTATGCTTTGCAGTAAAGCTTGTTGATTTAAAACTGAATCTTCAATGATAGTTTGAAAAACACTTGTAACATAGTGGGCATCTAATCCTAATTCTTTTCCCTGTTTTATTAAGCGAATTAGTAATTCTTGTTCACGTTGTTGATCGCGAATAGGGCGAACTTGTTGAATTTTACTTTTTGCAACATTAAGCGTGAGTGCGCGACGTTTAGCAAATAATGTTAATAAATCTTGATCTAACGATGTAATCTGCTTCCGTATTTCATTTAAATCTAATTTTTCGCTCACTGTATTTTCCCGTTAAAGTTGCAATGTATTAATCAATAAAAAACCTTCATCACCGAAGGTTTAATATCTCTAGAGTAACCACTCTATCTAGCTTTACTAAATTCTGTCAACAGTTTATTTAGACTCTTTTCATTTACTTATAAACTTTAGGAGATAGATTGTTAATGAACAGTAAATTCCTTGGGGTTGCTATGCTTAAAATCTGTCTCTTATACACATCTGACGCTGCCGACGAAGAGGATAGTGTAG
>CAJXUT010000287.1 GCA_913061365.1 uncultured Colwellia sp. | reverse complement strand
TTAAATCAACGTCATAGTTAAATGAATCTAATACTAATGCGTTTGCTGATGTTGCACTTAATGCTAATAAGGCAGCAAAACCTATTTTCTTTCCTAATGTAAACATATTATTCTCCAGTTTTTTAAATTTTTACTTATATACCATTCAAAAGCAAAGGGTGTGCCAATAAAATAAAAGGAATAAAATTCAACACATTACGACAAGCACCATAAAAGCTATAATCTTTTGTGTAAAAATTACTGACTCTATTACAAATAGCATATAATCAAATCTAATATCTACAGATAAAATAAAAAGTGTATTATCGCCTAACTGCTCTAAATTAAATTAGACAATTATTTTTGCTTACACATCACTGAAAATCAATAAATACTATAGATCTGCTTTATCTGTCATACACTATTTCATCAGCCAAATATTCAAAGCATTCTTTTAGTTCATACCGTCACTTATCGTTATACCAAGTATAATCAGTAAATTTTAGGCAAAAAAAAACCCCGCAATGCGAGGCTTTTATTAATAAACTATATGTTTACTTTATAGTGATATTAAGATTTTTTTCTACGGCTTGCTGCAAAACCAATTAAGCCTAAACCGAAAACAGCTAATGTAGCTGGCTCTGGAATCGTACCTACTTCAGAAAGAATTAAATCTGAACCTGGGTTTGAATTAACTAAACCATCAATATTAGTTACTAGTGCGAAGTTAGCTGTTCCTGTGAAGTCTGCGAAAGATAAAAATACTCTTTCTGAAGAAGTAACAGTGTGATCTAAAATATATTGTGCTGTAGACGTGTTGCTAAATGCATCAGTCACAGTAATATCTAAAGTAAAGCCAACATCAGCAAAATCAACATCAAAATAGAAGTTTGTTGATACACCAGCATCAGTTAAATCAATTGGTGATGTTGCATCTGCATCAAAGTATTCAAGTAATAAAGAACCATCAACAGCTGGCTTCTCTGCATAAACTAACTGTCCACCAGAAAAAGAAGCGTTCGTCGTAATGCCACCAAATGAGTTAGCATCTGCTGCATTAGTCAATGTATAGGTAACATCACCCGCTGGCGTTGTATCAGTTACTGAAGTGAAAGTAGCAGTGTCTACTGTACCAGCACCATCAGCAATTAAATCAACGTCATAGTTAAATGAATCTAATACTAATGCGTTTGCTGATGTTGCGCTTAATGCTAATAAGGCAGCAAAACCTATTTTCTTTCCTAATGTAAACATATTGTTCTCCATTGCTTTCAAATTAAATTATGTATTCTCTCTGCTAGAAGTGAATGCACGACATATGCCAAGACAAAAAAACACTTCAGATTCAACAGCTTACAAAAAAAATATTATAAAAATATTTTCATGTGTAAAAATAACTGACACTAATTCAAATTATTTATCTTAACAATCACATTTTTCATTTTATTTACTCTTGGCCATAAGTATTAATGCTGCATCTTTATGCATTTCTATCTCTTCACTTCTACCAATAATTTTCAAAGCCTTATTGTATTTCTCTATAGCCAAAGTATATTGTTTATTAGCAGTAAGCGCTTGAGCATATGTATCAATGATGGCAGCATTATTTTTTGCAAGTCCGTAAGCTCGCTCAGCATAAGTTAATGATGATTTAACATTGCCTTTTCGCAGTTCTAAATAAGATAAGTTATTTAAAGCTGATAGGCTTTCAGGCTGTTGTGACAAGATGATTTTATATTGTGTTAAAGCCTTTGTTAATTCATTATTATTCAAATAAGCATCAGCTAATACTGTGTTAATACTTATCGTTCTTTTATCTTCAGCAACACCTTCAATATAGTTTTCTAGAATATTCACCGCTTGTTTTTTATCACCATTTAATGCTACTGATTTAGACCAGTTTATCGCATTAATTTCATTAACTTGTTTATCATAGGCCCTTTTATAATGTTTAGCAGATGATTCAAAGTTTTTATTTGTATAAGCAAAATTACCCAGTGCCTTATCGAGCAACCAATGCTCCGCTGTAACTTTATTCGCTGCAATTTTATCTAAATCATTCTGATGAGGTTCGATTTTAAGCTGCGATTGATAATAAGACTTAAGTAATAATAAACCCACATTGTCTTGATGGAAGCGAATTGTCTTTTCTAAAAGCACTAACGCCTTATCTACTTGACCATGTTGCTCATATAAAGAGAAAATTTTATGCGCCATTTTAAGGTTTTTCGGATTCGAATTAACAAATTCTATATATCTATCTATCGCATTCTGCCAGTCTCCCATCTCATTATAAGTATCGCCTAAAGCTATATTAATTCCTTCAAGTGGCTCTTTACTTTTTGCTACCTCTTGTAATAACTCAATTGAGAGTTCGTATCTATCAGCTATTCTATAAATGTAAGCTAAACCTAATTTAATAAAGTTATTATTCGGCTTATTCTTCAATTCCGCCTGATAAAAAGTAATAGCTTTATCTTCATACGCTTCATTACCTTCTACAGCAAGAGCAATAAAGCGGGTAAAATTAACAATTGATCTAATATTCTGCGGCTGTAATTTTAAGACTTGTGTATAGTAATCATAAGCTTGCTCCATATTCTTTGCTTTGTGCTCATAAACAGCTAATTTATAAAGAGCAGGGATATTATTACTATCAAGTGTTAAGACTTTATCTAATAACAGCTTCGCTTCTATGCTTTGTTGTTGTCGATCTAATACTGCACTTTCTAACAAGTAACCTTGTATTCTTTGTTTATCACTTTTTTGCCATTTTTTCGCTATTGCTATTGCTTCTGAATATTGACTATTATTTAAATAACCAATAGCTAACCCCTGTTCCGCAAATACTAAGTTAGGATCTAAATTCAGAGCTTTCTCCAAAATCGCAATCCCTTTATCTGCTTGATTTAATCTCAGCTGAGTAACGCCCTGTTTCGCTAACTCACCAGGTTTAGATGTATCTAGCTCTATTGATGCTTGAAGTAACTCTTGAGCTGCTTCAATGTTACCTGACTTTAACATTTGATTACTGGCCATTGTTAACATCGCAGGATTGGCTTCGTTAATATCAACCAATGTTTTTAAACCTGAAACAGCTTCGGTGTCGTAACCCAATTTAAGTTGCAAATCGATAATTATTTTTCGTACTAGATGCTGAGGAGGTAAAAAATTTTCAACTGAAACTAAGTATTGATACGATTGTTCAAAGTCACCCATTTTATAGGCACTAATTCCTGCAATTATTTTTGATATATGAAACTCTTCATTTTGTTGAAAAGAAATAACCGCATAATCTTTTGCTTGCTTATAATTCCCTTTAGAGTATTCAATTTCTGCTTTTAACTGATTAGCAAGTGGATGAAAGTTTGATATTTTAAGTAGTAGATTGACTTGATGCTCAGCAGCATTAAAATTTTGGGCTAACACATGGTTTTGGGCGATAAGAAATCGAGCTTGAACATCCTTAGGCCTAATTTTTGCGTATTTTTCAAATGTAAATGCAGCTGCTTCAAATTGTTCCGATGCTTGCTGTAGATAACCTTTTAATAAAACAGCCTCTGCAAATTTAGGTTGATTGGTTAAAAGCTCATCAACTATACTAAGGCCATCTTGATAGTTATTTCCTGAGTGCGAAAGGTAAGCTTTTCCTATTGAGCCATAAATAGAATTATCGCTTATAGAAATAGCCTGTTCTATATGTCGCTTAGCTTGCTCTGGCTTTTGTTGATAAATGGAAGATATTCCTGCAAAAGTCAATAACGTAATAAGCTGTTCGTCTGAGTACTTTTTGTTTTCTTCGACTAATTGATACACATAATCGTACTTACGAAGTTTCATTTTCACATAAGCTAGATTAATATCCAACTCAGGCTTGCCGTAGCCTAATGTCTGAGCCTTTTCTAATTCATTTTCCGCACTTAAATACGAACCTTCTTCTAAATAAGCAGCACCCAACAAATAACGAGAATTTGAATCTTTTCCATCTAATCTCACTGCATTTTTTAAAGCAATAATAGTACTTTTATTATCCTGTTTTTCTGAAAAATCTTTTGCTTGAGCTACATATTGCTCTGCTGTCATGTCGGGTGTGCAAGCACTAATGCTTAGCGCTACACTTATAGCCATAACTAATTTATTATTGATTTTCATTGATACTCCATCACTTTAAAATTTATTAGAGATTTATACCCACTCCGCTTTAAGATTAAAAATCTAGCAGTCCGAGTAATTGAAATTAAGATACTTTCTTTCTAATAGGTTATTGGAATCCTTCACCTCACCCTCAAAACATGAGGCAATACTTTCGCAACTATACAAGAGTATTACAAATAACCTACAGTATTTATAATACTATTAATGCTGTGATTTTGGCAAAAAATGTTCTTTGAATTTACACTAATGAGAAGCTGTCTCTTATACACATCTCCGAGCCCACGAGACGTAGAGGAATCTCGTA